>NZ_QHHV01000152.1:0-11660 GCF_003947245.1 Actinoplanes sp. ATCC 53533
GGGGCCCGAGCTGGGGTCGGGGTCGGGGTCGGCGAGATGGAGGCTCAGGCCGGAGCCGGAGCTGGAGCTGGGGTCGGGGCCGGAGCTGGGGTCGGGGCCGGAGCTGGGGTCGGGGTCGGCGAGATGGAGGCTCAGGCCGGAGCCCGATCCGGGGCCCGAGATGGGGCCCGAGATGGGGTCGGGATCGGCGAGATGGGGGCCCGGGTCGGGGCCGGTGTGTTCGGCGGTGAGATGGCGGTTCGGGTCCGGGCGCGGGCCGGCTGCCTTGCCGGCGAGATGGAGTTGCGCGCGGGTGACCCGGTCGCGGCCCGTGACACGCTGCTCGACGCCGCCGCGCGCCTCGTGCCGCACGACGTCCCCGCCGCGCTCGACGCCCTGCTGCTGGCCGGCGAGGCGGTGCACCTGGCCGGCGAGCACGGTCGCTACGTCGAGATCGCCCGGCGCGTCCTCGCCCTGCGCCGCGGCGCTGAACCACCCCCGGTTGCGCTCGCCTACCAGCAGGTCGCCGGCCTGGCCGGCATGTACGCGGGCGACCACGAAACCGCGTTCGCCCGGCTGGCCGGAGCCCTGCGGCTCGCCGACCGGGTCGAGGAGCCCGCCGCGCTGATCCGCGCCGCCTGGGCCGGCATCCTGGTCGGCGACGACCCCCGGGTCCGTGCGCTGGCCGGCCGGGCCGCCACGCTGGCCCGCGACCGTGGCGAGGTCACCCTGGTGCCGCAGGCCCTGGAGATCACCGCGTTCGCCGGGCTCGCCGCCGGGCACTACGAGGCCGCCACGACCGCCGCGACCGAGGGTGTGGCGCTGGCCCGGGCCACCGGCCAGCCCGCCCTGGCGCGGAGCCAGCTGGGCGTCCTCGCGGTGCTCGCCGCGCTGGTCGGCGACCGGGAGAGCTGCGTGCTGCGGGTCCGCGAGGCGGGCGCCCGTCCCGGCCAGGCGTGGGCGCTGTGCCAGTGGGCGCTCGCGCTGCTCGATCTCGTGGAGGGCCGGGCCCCGGCGACCGTGGAGCGGCTCGGTGCGATCGTCGTCGCGGCGCCCGGCCGGAGCAATCTGATCGTCCGGGTGGCGGCCACCCCGCACCTGATCGAGGCGGTCTGGCGCTGCGCCCCGCCGTCGCGCTCGGTCCGCCGGGGCGCCGCGCCTGACCGGTTCCCTGCGGCTGATCGGTCCCCTGCGCTTGATCGCTCCCCTGCACTTGATCGGGCCCTTGGGCTTGATCGGGCCCCTGGGCTTGATCAGGCCCTTGGGCTTGATCGCTCCCCCGTGCTTGATCGGTCCCCTGCGCTTGATCGGTCCCCTGCGCTTGATCGGGCCTTCGCGCCGTTCGACCGGTGGGCCGCCGCGACGAGGGAACCGGCCTGGCTGGCGCTGCGGTCGCGGTGCCGGGCGCTGCGCTCGGTGGAGCCGCAGGCCGCCGAGGAACACTTCCGGGAGGCCCTGCGCCAGCACGGCCGCGGTGCCGCCGACTTCGCCCGCGCGCACACCGAACTGCTGTTCGGCCGGGACCTGCGGCGCCGCCGCTGCCCCGGGGCGGCCCGCGAGCACCTGCGCAGCGCGGTGGAGACGTTCCGGTTGCTGCAGGCGGGTCCGTGGGCCGCGCAGGCCGATGTGGAGCTGCGTGCCGCCGGGGCGCCCGTACCGCGGGACCCGGCCGGAGCCTGTGAGCTGACCGCGCAGCAGGAGCGGATCGCCCGGTTGGCGGCCGACGGGGCCACCAACCGGGAGATCGCCCAGCAGCTGTTCCTCAGCCCGCGGACGATCGACCATCACCTGCGTAACGTCTTCGCCCGGCTGTCCGTGCGCTCCCGCACCGAGCTGGCCCGCCGGCTGGTCGGCTGAGCGGGCACCTGGTCAGACCCGGGCGAGCACCGCGTCGCGGGCCAGCACGCCGATGTCCGGCTGGTCGGTGAACAGGCCGTCCAGGCCGGTCTTGAGGAAGGCGACCTGCTCGGCGATGGCCCGGCCGTAGGCCGCCGGGTCGGTGCCGGCCCGGTAGTCCGCCGGCAGGAACTGGTTCTCCGCCCGGAAGGTGTACGGGATGACCTTGAGCCCCGCCGCGTGCGCGTCGGCGACCAGGCTGGTCGGCGTGCCCAGGGTGTTGTCGGCGGTGCGCGGGATGACCTGGGACTTGTCCGGGCCGATGCCGTCGGCGTAGCGGGACAGCTCGCGCAGCCCGGCCGGCTTGAGATATTCGGCGTAGGTCTTCGGATCGTCGAACGGCGAGCCGGCCGCGCCGGTCAGGAACACCATCGGTGCCCGCAGCTTGTAGGCGGCACGCAGGGTGGCCAGGTTCTTCGCCTCGAACGACTGCACGAGGACCGGCGCGTCGGCCCGGTCCAGGCCGTTGCGGCGCAGCGAGCGCACCAGCGGCGCCTCCAGCTCCAGGCCCAGGCGGCGGAAGTAGGTCGGGTGCTTGGTCTCCGGGAAGACGCCGATCTCGCGGTCCAGCTCCTGCTCCAGCCGCTTGCGCAGGTCCAGCACCTCCTGGAAGGTCGGCACCTGGAAGAGCCCGTCATACAGCGTGTTGTGCTGGCGCAGCTGCGGGATGCGCTCGGTGGCGCGCAGCGTCTTCAGCTCGGCCAGGGTGAAATCGTGGGTGAACCAGCCGGTCACCGACACCCCGTCGAGCAGCACCGTGCGCTTGCGGGAGGCGAATTCCGGCCGCGAGGCGACGTCGGTGGTGCCGCCGATCTCGGGTTCGTGCCGGGCGACCAGGACCCGGTCCTTGGTGATGACCAGGTCGGGCTCGATGTAGTCGGCGCCCAGCCGGGCGGCCAGCTCGTACGAGGCCAGGGTGTGCTCGGGCCGGTAGCCGGACGCGCCCCGGTGCCCGACGATCAGCGGGCCCCGGTGGTCACCGTGCCCGCCGGTCGCGAGGGCGGGCGTCGCCGCCGCTCCCAGCACAGCCGGTACGCCGGCGGCCAGCGCGCCGAAGCGCAGCACCTGTCGGCGATCTGCCACGGTTCCTCCACGGGATCCGCCGGCGACGGTCGCCGGACCTCCCGTGGCCGAGTTCAGGCGATCAGCTCGACCGGCAGGCGAAGTCGCCGTGGCTGCCGGACAAACGACACGGTAAGGATCATCGATCGGCCCGGGACGCCCGGCCCGGTCATGGCGAATCTGGACGGCGATCGGAGGTTTCCGGGGCGGCCGGGCGGGGAATGGGAGGCCCAGCATCGCCGGATGTCTGCCGCCTTCGTGGAGTGTCTGCATGGGATTTCTCGATCGTCGCGCCGAGCACAGCCGCGCGGCCGGGGAGGATCCGACCAGGCCGGTCCCCGAGGGCCGGTACGGCACCAAGCCCGGCCCGCGTCCCGGCGGCCGCCACGAGCCCCTCGGCGAGCCCGCGCCGGCCCGCCGGCCCAACGGCGACCCGGTCGGTCTGCCCGGGCCCCGGCCCACCGGCCGCACCGACCTGACCGAGCTGCTCGGCCGTACGGTCCTCGAGGCGCGCGTCCAGCAGGTCTGCCGCGAGTACGGCCTCATCCCGCGTTCCGGCGCGGCGGTCGGCTCCGGCCTGTCGCGCTCGTACCTGTCCCGCGACGCCGGGGTGGAGCTGGCCGCGGATGCCCACGGCACGGTCACCACCGTCTTCCTGCACTTCCACGGCGACGACGGGTTCACGTCCTTCCAGGGCGAGATCCCGGGCGGGGCGGGCCGCGTCCCCCGGCGCACACACCTGCGGGAGGCGCTGGGCCACCCCGACGAGCAGGGTGACCCGTATCACGACCGGTTCCTGGGCGACTATGGCCCGTGGGACAGATGGACCCTGGCGGGCTTCGCGCTGCACGCGCAGTTCGCGGCGGACGGCGAGCGCCTGGAACGGATCACGCTGACCCTCCCGGACCGCCCACCCCACGCCGCCTGACAGCGCCGCCTGACCCCGGTGCCGCTTGACCCCGCGCCGCTTGACCCCGCGCCGCTTGACCGCGCGCCGTCTGACCGCGCGCCGTCTGACCCCGCGCCGTCTGACCCCGCGCCGCTTGACCCCGCGCCGTCTGACCCCGCGCCGTCTGACCCTGCGACGCCTGACCCGCACGCCGGATCGACCCCGGTGGGCGGGCGGTTGCTCAGAGCCGCAGTTGCGGCCAGTCCAGCAGCCCGGCGCCCAGGTCCCGCACCGTGGCGAGCAGGCCCAGCCGGGCCGCCCGCAGCGCCGGGTCGTCCGCCATCACGAACACCTCGTCGAAGAAGGCGTTCACCGGGTCGGTGAGCCGCCCGGCCACCGCGGTGAGGCGGCTCAGGTCGGCGTCGGCGGGCAGCTCCCGGCGTACCGTCTGGACCGTCTCGTGCAGCGCGACCTCGGCCGGCTCCTTGAGCAGCGCCGGGTCGTACCCCGCCGGGGTGCCGTCCGGGACGATCCGGCGAGCCCGCTGGATCGCCTCGGCCAGGGCCAGGAACCGCGGATCCGTGATCAGCCGGCCCAGCTGCGCGAGCAGCAGGTCCGCGAACGACGGGCGGCCGGCATGCGGCAGCACCGCCCGGACCCGGTCCACCGGGTGGCCCTCCTCGACCAGCACCTGCTCCAGGCGCTTGGCCAGGAAGTCACCGGCGTCCGCGAGCACCGCCGCCGGCACCTCGACCGGCTGCAGCGCGCCCGCGGCGGCCAGCGCGGCGGTGAGGTCGATGCCGGCCAGGTCCGGGTGGGCGCGGTGCACGGCGATCAGGCCCAGCACGGCCCGGCGTACCGCGAACGGGTCGCTGCTGCCGGTCGGCAGCCCGACCGTCGCAGCCAGGCCGGCCAGCAGGTCCAGGCGGTCGGCCAGCGACAGCAGCGCGCCCGGTACGGACGCGGGAAGGTCGTCGCCGGCGCTGCGGGGCAGCTCGGCCTCGTAGACCGCCTGCGCGACCGCCGGGGTCTCGCCGGCGTGCAGCGCGTAGTCGCGGGCCATCACCCCGGCCAGGCTGGTCATCTCGGTGACCAGCTGCGACCCCAGGTCGAACTTGACCAGCTGCGCCGCACGCTCCAGGGTGGCCGACGGCTCCCTCAAGGAAAGCGAGAGCGCGGCGATCCGGGCCGCGCGGTCGGCCATCGAACCCAGCTTGTCGGTGAAGGTCAGCCGCTGCAGCTTGTCGCGCATCGCCGCCAGGGGCAGCTTCCGGTCGGCGCGGTAGAAGAACGCCGCGTCCTCGTAGCGGGCGCGCAGCACCGCCTCGTTGCCCGAGCGGACCCGCTCGACGTCGACCGGCCCGTTGGCCACCGTGACGAACATCGGCAGGAGCGTGCCGTCGGCGTCGCGGACCGGCAGGTAGCGCTGGTGCTTGCGCATCACCGTGGTGAGCACGGCGGCGGGCAGCTCCAGATACTTCTCGTCGAAGGTGCCGAGCAGCGGCGTCGGCTGCTCCACCAGGTAGGTGATCTGGTCGATCAGCGCGGCCTCGCCCGCGACGTCGATCCGGCCGGAGTCCCAGACCAGGTCCTGCGCGCCGGTGACGATCAGCTCGCGGCGGTCGTCGGCGTTCGCGACGATCCCGTTGATCGCCAGCGTCTCCATGAACGTCTCCGCCGAGGCGACGCTGACCGCCGGCTGCGCGGCGGTGCGCAGCACCCGGGTGTCGCGGCCGGCCAGCAGGCTCGACACGGCCAGCGGGACGATCTCGTCGCCCCAGAGCGCGACGAGCCAGCGGATCGGCCGGGTGAAGGCCAGCTGCGGGTCGTTCCAGCGCATGTTCTTCGCCGAGCGCAGGCTGCCGGTGACCTTCGCGAGCACGTCGGCGAGCACGGCCGGTGCCGCGCGGCCCGCTTCGTGCTTCCGCACGACCAGATGCGGTACGCCGTTGAGCTCGGCGGTCTCCAGCGACTCCACCGGTACGCCCTGGGAGCGCGCGAAACCGGCGACGGCCTTCTCCGGGGCGCCGGTCTTCGGGCCCTTGACCGTCCGCTCGTGGTCCGGCTCGCGGGCGGCGACGTCGGCCACCACCGCGATCAGCCGGCGCGGGGTCGCGTGCACCCGGACGTCGCCGTGCGCCAGCCGCGTCCCGCCGAGCCGCTCGGTCAGCTCCCGCCGCACCTGCTCGACGGCGGCACGGGCCTCGCTGGGCGGCATCTCCTCGGTGCCGACCTCGAAGACCAGCGTCCGCGGCGCCTCGCCGGCCGTGGCGGCCTCGAAGGCGGCGGCCGGCGGCAGCGGGCTCACCACGCCCAGCGGGTGGCCCAGCTCGTCGCGGCGCGCCATCCAGAGCCGGGCGACGTCGCCGGCGAGCCGGCGCATCCGGGCGAACTCGGCGGCCCGGTCGGCGGTGGAGACCGCGCCGCGGGAGTCGAGCACGTTGAAGGCCTGGGAGCACTTCAGCACGTACGTGTGCGCCGGGATCGGCAGTCCCTCGTCGATCAGCCGCTGCGCCTCGGCCGCGTACAGCTCCAGCAGCCGGCGGTTGGTCGCCACGTCCGCGTCGTCGAGGTAGTAGCGCGACATCTCGTACTCGGCCTGGCCGAACACCTCGCCGTAGCTGACGCCCTCGGCGTACTCGATGTCCTTGAAATGGGTGACGCCCTGCAGCGCCATGATGATCCGCTCGATGCCGTAGGTGATCTCCACCGACGGTGGCTCGAGGTTGAGGCCGCCGGCCTGCTGGAAGTAGGTGAACTGGGTGATCTCCAGGCCGTCCAGCCAGACCTCCCAGCCCAGGCCCCAGGCGCCCAGCGCGGGGGAGGCCCAGTTGTCCTCGACGAACCGGACGTCGTGCGCGGCCACGTCGATGCCGAGCGCGGTGAGGCTGCCCAGGTAGAGCTCCTGCGGGTTACCCGGGTCGGGCTTGAGGATCACCTGCACCTGGGTGTGGGTCTGCAGCCGGTTCGGGTTCTCGCCGTAGCGGGAGTCGTCGGGGCGCACGGACGGCTCGACGTAGACGACCCGCCACGGCTCCGGGCCGAGCACCCGCAGGAAGGTGGCGGGGTTCAGGGTCCCGGCGCCGACCTCGGTGTTCATCGGCTGCACGACCAGGCAACCCTGATCGGTCCAGTACGCGGTGAGGCGGGCGAGAGCGTCCTGCATGGTGAGCATGGATTCACAGTCTAGTGAGCCCGTCACCCGGGTATAACGGTCCCATGTCGGAGCTGCTGGTAGGAGATCTGTACCGCTTCCAGGACCTGTTGAACGCCGAAGAGGCCGCCGTCGTCGAACGGGTCCGCGCCTTCCTGGCCGCCGAGGTCGTCCCGATCGCGAACGATCACTGGGCCCGCGCCGAGTTCCCGTTCCCGCTGATCAAGGGCTTCGCCGACCTGGGCCTGGCCGGGCGCAAGCGGTCGAACCTGCTCTCCGGCTGGCTGGCGATGGAGATGGGCCACGCGGACGCGTCCATGGCCACCTTCTTCGGCGTGCACGCCGGGCTGGCGATGGGCAGCATCGAGACCTGCGGCTCGCCCGAGCAACAGGAGCGCTGGCTGCCGGCGATGGCCCGCTTCGACAAGATCGGCGCGTTCGCGCTGACCGAGCCGTCCGGCGGCTCGGACGTGGCCGCGGGCCTGCACACGACGGCCCGCCGCGACGGCGACCACTGGGTGCTCAACGGCGCCAAGCGCTGGATCGGCAACGCGACCTTCGCGGACCTGACCGTGGTGTGGGCCCGCGACGTCGCCGACGACCAGGTCAAGGGCTTCGTCGTGGGCAAGGACACCCCCGGCTTCGTCGCCACCAGGATCGAGAACAAGATCGCCCTGCGGATCGTCCAGAACGCCGACATCACGCTCACCGACTGCGTGGTGCCGGAGGCGGACCGGCTCCAGCTGGGCAACAACTTCAAGGACACCGCGAGGATCCTGCGGCAGACCCGCAGCGGCGTGGCCTGGCAGGCGGTCGGGGTCATGCTGGCCGCGTACGAGATCGCCCTGAAGTATGCCAAGGAACGCGAGCAGTTCGGCCGCCCGATCGGCAGTTTCCAGCTGGTCCAGGACCTGCTGGTGCGCATGCTCGGCAACGTGACCGCCTCGCTGGGCATGGTGGTGCGGCTGACCCAGCTGCAGGACGCGGGCGAGTTCCGCGACGAACACTCGGCGCTGGCGAAGGCGTACACGACGACCCGGATGCGCGAGGTGGTGGGCTGGGCCCGCGAACTCCTGGCGGGCAACGGCATCGTGCTGGACTACGGCATCGGCCGCTTCGTGGCCGACGCCGAGGCGCTGTACTCCTACGAGGGCACCCGCGAGATCAACACGCTGATCGTGGGCCGCGCGGTGACCGGGCTGAGCGCCTTCGTCTAGGCGCGCGCGGGGTGGTCGGGCTGGGCGCTTTTGTGTGGGGCGGCGGGTCGGTCGGGGTGGGCGCTCTCGTCCGGGCCGGCGGGTCGGTCGGGGTGGGTGCTCTCGTCCGGGCCGGCGGGCGAGCCCGGGGTGCCCGGCGCGGCGGCCGGGTCGTCGGGCACAATCTCGGCGTGGCACGAGCAGAGGCAGACGCGCAGGCCCCCGAAGCGACGGTTTCCCAGGAGCACTTCATCGGCATGTACCTGGCCAAGACCGACCCGTGGGACCTCGCCACCAAGTGGCACGACCAGCGCAAGTACGCGGTCACCATGGCCAGCCTGCCGCGTGCGCGGTATCGCAGCGCGTACGAGCCGGGCTGCTCGGTCGGGCTGCTGACCCGGATGCTCGCCGAGCGGTGCGACGAGATCCTGGCGGTCGACTGCGTCGTCGAGGCCGTCGAAACGGCCCGCGAGGAGGTCCGCGAGTTCCCTCACGTACGGGTGGAACCGGCGATGCTGCCGGCGGATCTGCCGGACGCCACCTTCGACCTCATCGTGATCGGCGACCTGCTCTACTACCTGTCCGCGGACGACCTGGAAGCCGCGCTCGACGGCCTGGTGCGGCGGCTGGAGCCGGACGGCGACATCGTGTCGGTGCACTTCCGCGACCAGCAGACCGGCGGCAACTACGACGGACACCAGGTGCACGCGGCGCTGGCGGCCCGGCCCGGCCTGGAGCGCCGGGTCCACCACGAGGACGAGTGGTTCCTGCTCGACGTCCTACGGCGCGTCTCCTGACCCACCCACGACCTCGGCTGACAGCGGTGCGCCCGGGCGGTCCGACGTCGAGGGCGAGCGGAACCAGGCCGCCCCACGCCGGGTGTCCATGTACTCGCGGACCCGCTTGATCAGGCCCTGCTCCAGCTCGAAGACGAGGCAGTACTCGTTGTCGTAGCGACCACCGTGGGCGAGGGTCGCCCGCAGCCGCATCTCGACGACCACGGTGTCGCCGTCGGCGTGGAAGCCACCGAACTCGATCGATACGTCGTCGACGAAGACGGTGCCGAACTCGTCGGCCAGAAATCGCACGATGCGGTCCCGCCCGACGAGGTGATGGGTTCCGTCCAGGGCGCGGGCGGTCGCGTTGCCGGCCGGGGCGAGCCACTCGGCGTCGGAGGTGAAGACGTCGCGGATCCGGTCCGCATCACGCGTGGCGAACGCCTGCCACGCGTCGATGACCAGTTGCTTGCTCGGTGCTGCGCTCACGGGCTGACCTTTCAATAGGTGGATGAACCCCGCTGGCCTTCTGTAGGTGGCTGAATCCTGTGGGTGGCTGAACCCTGTGGGTGGCTGAATCCTGTGGGTGGCTGAACCCGAACCCTCGCTGTTCGCCGATCATCAGGTCTGGCCACATTCGGCCATCGGCGTCAGCCGGTCCGGATCCGTCCGATCAGGCCGACGATTCGGTGCCATGCTGGGCGTATGAACGCGGTCGGCGCCGTCCTGACGACTGGCATCTACTGCCGGGATGACTGCCCGGCCCGGCCGCATCCGGCGAACACCGCCCGCTACCGGTCCGCGGCGGCGGCGGAAGCCGCCGGTTTCCGCGCCTGCCATCGGTGCCGCCCCTACCGGCAAGACTCCATCACCGTCGGAGACATGCCCGACCTGGTGTGCCGGGGGATCCACCTCATCGCTGACGGCGCACTGGACGACGCGACGGACAGCGCTCTCGCCGGCCGGCTCGCGGTGTCGCCGCGGCACTTGCGGCGCATGTTCCTCAAGCACGCCGGGGTCACGCCCGACCAGCTCGCCCGCTCCCGGCGAGCGCACTTCGCCCGCCGGTTGCTCGACGACACCGACCTGCGCATCGCCGACATCGCCTTCGCCGCCGGCTTCGGCAGCGTGCGACAGCTCAACCGGGTCCTCGCCGACGTCTTCCACGGCACCCCGCGCGAGCTGCGCGCCCGACGGCGGGTCACCGACCGCCTCCAGGCCGACGGTGGACTGGCCGTCCGGCTCTCCCACGACGGTTCGCCCGACTTCACGGCCGCCCTGCGCCGGCTGGCCGCCCGTGCGACACCGTCCGTCGAGGAGGTCTCCGGCACCTTTTTATCGGCGCACCATCCTCATCGATCATGATCCCGGGATGATCGAGATCACCCGGCGGTCCCCGACCGAGCTGCTGCTGGTCGCTCACCTGCCCCGGCTCGACGGCCTCGTCCACCACGTCCGCCGGGCCCGGCGCATCTTCGCGCTCGACGACCCGGCGGAGACCTGCGGTTCCTGGGACCCGTTCGAGGTCGGCGTGCACGACATCGTGCGCGCCGCGGTGCCCGACGTGACGACGACACGGGCGGTTCTGGGCGACCTCGCCGGCCGGTTCGGCCGGGTCGTGTCCGGCCTCGCCCCGGCCGGCCTCACCAGAGTGTTTCCGCCACCCGAGATCCTCGCGACGGCGGATCTCGGTGGGCTGTCGATCTCCGACACCATCGGCGACGCCCTGCGATCGTTCGCCCAGGCGGTCGTCGACAGGTCATAGCCACCATTTCCGTCATCCCCCTCGCGGGCCGTCTGACGTCCGCGGCTGCTGCGATCAGTGGGCGCCGGGTCTCGCTCGCTCAGCAGGAGCCGGCGCGGGTGTAAATCACCAGGGTCTGGTCGGGTTGCTCGGCCAGATGGAATGCGGTGTAGGCGTAGTCCGTTCGCCGGCCGTCAGGGCCGCACAGCCGCTTGCGTCCGCTGTGCCGTTCCTGCACGTCGTAGCGGGGCCACCAGTCCCGTACCTCGGGGCTGGCCTCGTGCAACTCGGCGACCAGCGCGCAAAGGCCCGCGTCGGTGGGGTGCCGGGCGGTGAGCGTGCGGAGCCGGGCGAGCAGACCGTGCGCCTCGGGCTGCCAGTCGACCACGACCTCGCGGGCGGCCGGCGCGGTGAACACCCAGCGGGCGAAGTTCGGGGCGGGTGCCCCGATCAGCCCTGGGAACAGCGCGTCGGCGGCCGGATTGTGGCTGAGCACGTCGTAGCCGCGGCCGATGATGTACGCGGGGTGAGGCTGGAGCAGCAGCGGCACGGCGGCCGCCTCGGCCGCGAGGTGTTCTGTCGCGCCGGTCGGGGTGGTCGGGGTGTTTCCGGCCAGGTGGAACAGGTGGTCGCGTTCCACCTGGCCCAGGCGCAGCGCGGAGGCGAGCGCGCCCAGCACCTGATCGGAGGGATGGACGTCGCGGCCCTGCTCGAGAAACGTGTACCAGGTGGCGCTCATGCCAGCGAGCACGGCCAGTTCCTCGCGGCGCAGGCCCGGCGTCCGGCGGCGGCCGGTGGCCGGCAGTCCCGCCTCAGCGGGAGTGATCCGCTCGCGGCGGGCGCGGAGGAACGCCCCCAGCTCACGACGCTGGGTGGGCTGTTCCGGCTGGGTGGGCTGTTCCGGCTGGGTGGGCTGTTCCGGCTGGGTGGGCTGTTCCGGCTGGGTGGGCTGTTCCGGCTGGGG
>NZ_QHHV01000153.1:0-44209 GCF_003947245.1 Actinoplanes sp. ATCC 53533
GGCCGCTTTCCGGCGATCAACCGTGCCAGCAGCACGGCCATCTTTGGCGAGAGGTGAATCGACCGCCGGGACCGCTCCGACTTCGGTTTACCGAACTTCCCACCTCGATGCAGCGTCTTCACGACGTACACCACCGGCTTGCTCGCCGACAGATCCACCGATTTGACCCGCAGACCGAGAAGCTCGCCCAGCCGCATACCGGTGCCGATGGCGAACTCGACGAGGTCCCGGATGGCAGGTGGGCAGTTAGCGACCAAGATGTCGGCTTCGGCCGAGGTCAAGAAGACCGCGTCGTACTTCTCGATCCGGGGCAGCCCGTTGCTGCGCTGGCCCGCGGGAACGTCGAGCGGGTTGTCCAGCCGGTACCGCGGGACCGCGGACCGCATCACCATGTTCAGGACGGTCCAGTGCTTGTGCACGCTGGCCGGCGCTAGGTCCTCGCACAGGTCGGCCTTCCATGGATCGATGTCGGCCTGCCGCGTGATCTCACCGGCGCGCAGGTCCTCGAACATGGGGATGACCCGCTTGCGCAGCATGCGGGCATACTCCGCCTTGGTGTTGTCGCCGACGTCGACCTTGTTAGTGATCCACTCCTCGATGAGGTCCTTCATGAAGGGCGTCTCGACCGTCTCGTCCTCCTCATCGTCGAGGCCGTAGATGGCTGTGTAGACCTCCCTGTCGGTGATCCTGTGCTTTCGGGCCTCCGCCAGCTGGGCGGCCGCCTCTGCGAACTCGATCGTGGGGAAGGTGCAGACATGGCGGACTCCCGCCCGCCCGGCCTGCCACCGAACCTGGAACGACCCGTTTCTCTCTTTGATCGATGCCATGCGGCAGAAGCTAGCGCGAAACCGTCTCAACTTGTGGCTACCGAGCGTGCATGTCACTGCCTCCCGGGGGCAACAACCTGCACGGAAACAGCACGTCTGACCTGCGTTCATTACTAAACGTGCAGGTCACGCTACTGCGCTAACGTCACTGGCAGTGTGGGGGTCAGGGGTTCGAGTCCCCTCAGCTCCACCCTTTGTTGAAAGCCGTTGACCTGGATTCATGCAGGTCAACGGCTTTTTTGCAGGGGGAAAGTCGGCCCTCAGGCAGCACTGAGGTAACCCGCGCCCGGTACGGCCCGGGCGGTCCCGACGAGCGACCGCCCGCACGTCCGTCTGTGGATGCCGCCGAAGTCCCGCCAGCGCCGGTCGCGGTCGCACAGGAGATGCCGACGTTTGCCGACCACGCCGACCCGTCGTCGGGCGTCGACCTGGAAGTCGGGCATCCGGGCCGGTTTCGGGTCTCGTTCCGGCGGATCGGATATGCGGCTTGAGCCGATCACCGACCACGGGCGGCGGCACGAGGTTCGCGCGTTTGCGCATAGGGGCGAATCGGGCGACGCTCTGCATAGTGTCATCAGTCGCCCCCGTGCCGATGTAGGAGACATTGACAACATCGGATGCCATCGATATCTTTTCGGCATGCTTCAAAACGGGGAGAAGTAGCCATTTCTTTGCGGCGCCCACTAGTGGAAGTGGGCGCCATTCTTTTTGCACCCGGACCGTTGTCCACGGATTGCCCAGGTAATTCGGCGGAGAAATTCTGCACGGGGTAGAATCCGGCCGTCTGGCAATGGACGCGATATCTCATGCCGCTCCCCGCTGTTTGCAGCGCTGTGCACCCATCCCCATCCGGAAGTCTGCAAGGAGGGCATGCGCATGAAGTCTGTCCATCGCCGCGGGACCGCCATCATGTTGGCAATTGCGGCCGGAATGTCATTGGTTGCGGCCTCCGCCTGTAGCGGCGGGGCACCGCAGCGCGACGCCCAGCCGGAGCGGGTCGCCGAGGGGCGTGAGGTCTGGTACTTCGACAGCCTGGAGAAGATGGCCGCCACCGCGGAGCTCGTGGTCGTCGCGGAGGTCGCCAAGGTGGAGCCGGGCCGCTGGATCGGCAGCAAGGACGGCGGCGACCGGGACCAAGCCCGAAACGTCACGCTGAAGGTGGAGAACGTCCTTCGTAGCACCGGCGGCGCCGTCACGTCGACCGTGCAGTTGGACGAGTGGGGCTGGGACGCAAAGGGCCACGGATACCAGTTCGCCGGGGTCACCTGGACGAATCAGGGTGACCGCGGAATCTACTTCCTCGTGCCGGTGGCGGACGCGCCCGGCCAGTGGCGGCTAGTGAATTCGCAGGGCCGCGTGCTAATCCGCACCGCATCCGCGAAAACGGGATCCGTCGCCGCCCTCGACTCCTCGGCCGAAACTCACGACGCGCTGAGCGTGAAGATCGAATCCCTCACCGTCGAGGGCCTCATCCGCCTCACGAAGGAAGCCGACCAGGCGGTTCAAGAAGGGCGCCTGCAACCGCTGGACAAGCCGAAGCTGATCGGTGGCTGAACCGGATCATGAGAAAGGGGAAAATCGTGGCTCTTCGCTACCCAGGGCTTCGTCGCGGGGCCGCCGTGTTCGCCGGCGTTCTCCTCGCGGTCTCGCTGCACGGGACCGCCTACGCCGATCACGATGACAGCGGCACGGATCCCGACAACCGCAACCAGGGCGTCCTGGAGGTCGGCCTGACGCCCAACGGGGCAACCGCCACACTGCACGGCAAGAACCAGCTCGAGCGGAGCGTCATCTCCACCACCTGGGGCAGTGGCGACATCGAGACGTACGACAACACGTACGGCGACACGGGCTGGCACGGCACCACCGACTGCACCAACTGGAACGTGCTGTGGACGTCGTGCGACATCATCCGGATCCGGTTCAACGAGTCGCAGTACAAGACGGTTTCGCAATGGCGCAGCCTGGGCTGCCACGAATTCGGCCACTCCGGCGACCTGGGGCACCGAAGCTCGGGCAACGACGGCGACAACAACTCGTGCATGCGCGTCGAGATCTGGCCGGAGAACTACGACCAGCACGACCTCGACGCGATCGAAGACGGGGTCTAGTCGGATGAGGCGTCGAACGGCGGTCGCCGCCATCGCCGTCACCGTGGCGGCGGCGGCCGGCGGGATGTCCCTCTTCCTGGCGGCCGACACATCGTCGGACTTCCCCGACGCGGCGGCACGGCAGCGATTCTGCAGTGCCGCGCAGCCGCTGGACATCGGTGCCGGGCAGGTGAGTCCGAATGACCGCAACCGGATCGTCGCTGAGCTGTCCCGCGACGCGCCGGCCGAGGTCCGTCCGTCATTCGACACGCTCGTCAACTGGTACAAGCATCCGCACCCGGAAGACGAGCGGGCGGCGCGCGGGGCGAGCCTCCGCCTGGGTCGCTTCATCGAGCAGACATGCGCATTGAACCTCGGTGGAATCCGATAACATCACGATGCCGTAATGACGAGGCGTGTCCGTGACCCGCCGATCTCGCTAGGCCACGGACACGCACACCGGCGGAGAAGAGGCCAACTGTGGACACCGGCCAGCACAGCGCGGCGACGGAGCAGCCCAGTCCGCCGGCCGCCCCGCGCTCGCCCGGCAGGCGCCGGCGGACCCGACTGCTCGTGGCCGGCGGAGTCGTCGCCGTGCTCCTGGTCGCGGGCCTCGTCGCCGCCAGGCTGGCCGCGACAGGCGACGGCCAGAGCAAGCCGACAGACACCGGGATCGCGTCGTGCGCCCGCCACATCGCCGAAGGCGTGGTATCGGAGGTCTCGCCGTCCGGTGCGGGCGCCGGCCGGCAGGTCACCATCCAGGTGGAGAAGTCGCTGAAAGGCGCCGAGGTGGGCAAGCCGCTCACCTACGACGTCGACGAACCCTCGGGTGCGCAGGTCAGCCCCGGCACGCGGGTCTTCGTCATCGTCTCGCGCTTCCCCGCCGAGCCCGTCCATCAATACGTCGACGCGGACGTTGCCTGGGCCCGCGACTGGATGACCCACACCGTGCCGCTGTCGCAAGACATGCCGTGCGACGGACCGGCCTGAATCGGTCCTTCACGGCGCGGCGACCGAACGGTCACGCCGTGGCGGTGTCCGGCAGGTAGAGCCGGGGGGTTGTGCCGGCCGGGATCCGGATGCCGTTGAGCAGCACCGACTCGGTCGTGACCCGCAACCACCCCGATCACCGGCGGCCGCCGCCGGCTCCGATGTCGATCACGGGTGGCGGTGCAGTCGGCGCAGGGCCAGGGCGAGCTGCAGCCGCAGCCGGCCCTGTGGTTCGCGGACGTTCCAGCCCAGCAGTTGCTCCGCGTGGGTGATCCTGTCCTGCAGCGTCGAGTGGTGCACCCGCAGCGCCGTCGCCGCCGCGCGCAGGCTGGTGCTCGCCGCCGTCGCGTGCAGGGTGCTCAGCATCCAGGGCGCCGCCGCCGACGCGTGTTCCAGCGCCTTCACGTCCGGCGCGGCCGACTGGTCGCCCACCTCGGCCAGCAGGGCCAGGCTGCCCAGTTCCGCGGCGTGCACCACCCGCGGGCCCGGGTCCTCGTCCGTGCCCTCCGCCGCGAAGCGCAGCGCCACCTGCGCCGCGGCCCAGGACGCGGGCAGGTCCAGGATCGCCGCCGCCGGCCCTATTCCGGCCCGGCCCGGCAGGACCGGCACCGGTCCGGACAGCACCCGGATCTCCGCGGGCAGGGCGATCGCGTACGCCGAATCCGCCAGACCCAGGCGGCGGCCCGCTTGCAGCCGTACGTCCGCAGGAGCCGACGCGTCCACGATCAGCTCGGCCGAAGCCGGGTCGGCCGTGGCCGCCCGGCCGCGGGTCCGGTCCAGGACCGCCCGGGCCGCGCTCGCCGCCCGTTCCAGGATCATCGCCTCGACCGGGCCCGGCGGTCCGGCCCGCTCCAGCCGGAGCGTCGCCGAGCCGGCCGCGGCGGACATCCAGTCCGGCCGCGGCGCATCGTCCTGCCAGGCGCTCACGCCGGCCGCGGTGACCCGGATCCGCACCCGGCGCTCGTCGTCCGTCAGGCGGGCCGGGCAGTCGGCGAGCACGGCCGCGCCGCGCACGATCGGCTGCAGGCCGGCGCGGGCCTCCACCAGGCTGTCGAAGTACGCGATGACCCGCAACGCCGCGCCCGCGTCGGCATCGAGCGCGGCCAGCCGGACGGCGAGGTCCTTCATGCTCCGAGGCTAAACGTCCAGTAGGCGGTGCAACCAGCGAACCCGGGCGGCCTTCGCCTCCTGGGAGATCGCCGCCTGCGGCACCATCCCGTCGAAGCCGTGAAAGCAGCCCGGCCAGACGTGCAGCTCGGCGCGCCCGCCGGCCTGCCAGATCCCGGTCGCGTACGCCACGTCCTCGTCGCGGAAGGTCTCCGCGGAGCCCACGTCGATGAAGGTCGGCGGCAGGCCCGACAGGTCCGTCTCCCGGGCCGGCGCGGCGTACGGGGACACGTCCGGCCCGCCGCGCGCCGCGCCGAGCAGGGCCGTCCAGCCGGTGTGGTTGGCGGCGGAGTCCCAGACGCCGAGGCCGGCCATCTGCCGGGCGGAGAACGTGTCGTTGCGGTCGTCCAGCATCGGGCAGATCAGCATCTGGCCGGCCAGCGCCGGTCCGCCCTTGTCCCGGGCCATCAGCGCCAGCGCCGCCGTGAGGCCACCGCCCGCGCTGGCGCCCGCCACGATCAGCCGGCCGGGCTCGTAGCCCAGCTCGGCCGCGTGCTCGGCGGTCCAGGCCAGCCCGGCGTAGCAGTCGTTGATCGGGCCCGGATGCGGGGTCTCCGGCGCCAGCCGGTATTCCACCGAGACCACCACCAGGCCGAACTCCTCGGCCCAGTCCTGCATGTCGGGTACGCCGGTGCGGTTGTCGCCGATGATCATGCCGCCGCCGTGGGTGTGGTAGAGGCAGCCCAGCGTGCCGGTGACGGTCGTCGGCGTCAGGATCAGCAGCGAGATGTCCGGGTCGCCGTCGAGGCCCGGCACATGCCGTCGCTCGACGGTGAACTTGCCGTCCCGGCTCAGGTCGTCATCGGTCAGGCTGCCGAGCACGTTGGCGCTGATCCCCGCCCGCATCGCGGGGATCAGGTCCGCGGTCAGCACGGCGGGCATCATCTCCAGGATGGCCGGCAGGGCCGCCCCGAGCTCCGGGTCGAACGGTGGTGGCGTCAACTCCACAGATAGCGTCATGAGCGGGCCTCCCTGATGTCGAGGAGATCACCATTGGGTGACCTCTGTCACAAGAATGGGATCTGCCGGGCTCCGCGACGAGCGCCAAGCGGCGGAAACTCCCCGCCATTTGGCGGGTACGCCGACAGCGAAACCGGCCCTCGATGGTCGGCGTAGCCCCTTCGTGGCGGCCAGAATCGCGCCATGGCCGACTTCGCGCTCCAGGCTCAGCCCACCGATGCCGCCGACTGGCTCGATCTCGCCCGCCGTGCGGAGGCGGCCGGCTTCGACACGCTGCTCGCCGCCGATCACCCCGGGTCCTGCGCGGCGCCGTTCGTGGCGCTGGCCGCCGCGGCCGCGGTCACCACCACCCTCAGGCTGGGGTCCTACGTCTCCAACGCCGCCGTTCGGGAGCCGATCCTGCTGGCGACCGACGTGGCGACCCTGGACGTGGTCTCCGGCGGCCGGGCCCTGCTCGGACTCGGCGCCGGGCACACCCCCGCGGAGTGGGACGCGATCGGCCAGGTCCGCCCCGGCGTGCGCGGCCGGGTCGACCGGTGCGTCGCCGTCGCCGAGGCGACCACCAGGCTGCTGGCGGGCGAGCGGGTCACCATGGCCACGCCCGAGCTGACGATGCTCAACGCGCTGCTGGAGCAGCCGCGGCCGGTGCAGGAGCGGGTCCCGCTGCTGATCGGCACGGCGAATTCCCGGCTGCTGCGCTGGGCGGGCGAGCACGCCGACATCGTGGGGCTGACCGGTTTCGGTCGCACCAAGGCCGACGGGCACCAGCACGAGGCCCGCTGGCGGCTGGCCGACATCGACGCGCAGGTCGCCCTGGCGCGGTCGGGCGGCGATGCCACGCTGGAGGCGCTCGTGCAGATCGTGGAGGTCACCGACGACGCGGAGGCTTCCCTCGCCGACCACGCTGAGCGACTGTCGATGAGCGTCGATGAGCTGCGGCAGGTGCCGTTCCTGCTGGTGGGCACGGCCGAGGAGATCGTCGCGGCGGTGCGGGGTCATCGCGCGCGGTGGGGGATCACCCGCTATGCCGTACGCCGGGCCGGCCTGGACGCGCTCGGCCCGCTGTTGCCGCGCCTGGCGGAGGTGTAGCCCTCAGTCCGCGACGAGGAACTGCTCGACCCTGGCCCGGTATTCGACGTAGATCTGCCGGTAGCGCTTCAGGGCCCCGGCCGAGTCGCCGGCCTCGAGGCGATCCAGGATCTCGTCGTGGCCGGTGATCCAGACCTCCCAGAGGTTGCTCTCCGCGCCCATCGCCAGGATCCGCAGCGTGCGGGCCACCGCCAGGTCGACCATGGACTGCAGCTCGCGGTTGCCGCTGGCCAGGATGACGATGGCGCTGAAGTCGGCGCCCGCCGCGCCGGCCGCCAGCACATCGCCGGAGCGCAGCCCCTCGATGAACTCCCGCTGCCGGCGGCGCATCAGGTCGATGTGGCAGGCGGTCAGGCTCCGCACGCCCCACTCGAAGCCCGCGCAGGCCAGCACGCCCATCACGTCGATCAGTTCGAGGGCGCTCTTCTGGGTGATCTTGGTGACGTGCCGGGTGCGGTTGGGCGCGATGTCGATGAGTCCCTCGACCGAGAGCTGGGCGATGGCCTCGCGCACCGGCGTGATGCTGACGCCCAGCCGGGCCGCCAGCTCGGCGTCCTTGATGAGGGTGCCGGGAGGCAATTCGCTGGTGACGATCTCGTTACGGAGCTGTTGGACGACCGCGGCAGTGCGGGTCGGTGGCACCGTGTAGGGCATACCGGCAGCCTACCCACAGTGATGATCGGCAGCGGAGCGTACCCAGCCGGGCCTTCTCCCGGCATGCTGAACGCGTGGCCGACGCCGTACCGATGATCGATCTCGACGAGCGCCCGCGCGCGGAGCCGGAATCGGCGTCGCTGCGGTTCGGCGCCGCCCCGCGCCCGGTCCGGCTCCTCGGTGCGCTGGTCGCCGTGTTGGTCACGCTCGCCGCGGCCGCACCGCCGGCGCGGACGATGCGGCCGATCCTGGCGGCCGGCGGCACGGCCGCCGCGGCCTTCACCCTCGGACCGGACGCGCTCTACACCGCCTCCTTCGGCGCGAATCCCGAGAGCGAGTCGGGCATCCGGCGGTACGCGCTGCCCGGCGGTGAGCAGCTCTGGGCGACATCCCTGCCGCAGAACGTGCAGAACCTGACCCTCGATGGCGGCGTGCTGCTGGCCCGCTCCGGCACCGCACCGCGGATGTCGTTCCTCGACGCGGCCGAGGGCAAGGTGCTGTGGCAGCTCGATGAGCCGAACGCGGCGGTGATCACCCTGAGCCGTGGGCGCGTGCTGCTGCGGATCGACACCGAGGACGGGCGTACGGAGCTGAGGCTCGCCTCCGCCCGCACCGGCGCGCCGATCTGGAGCCGGGTCCTCGCCGGCGTCGGGGAGATCCTCAACGACGACCTCCCGTCCGACCGCCCCGCCGCCACCCTTGACCGGACTGAAGCCCCGTTCTTCGGCGGCCCCGACCGGATCGTGGCCCTCGGGGTCGACGGCCACGTCACCACGCTGCGGTTCGCCGACGGCTCCGTGCTCGGCGCGGGCGAGCTCGGGGTGCGGCTGCCGAATGCGTCGGCGGGCGCCTTCCAGGCGAACTTCATCGGCGTCACCGTCTCCGGCGACCAGTTGTACGTGTCGCGGCGCGACCGGGGCCGGGCCTCGCTGACCGCGTACTGGTTGCCCGAACTGACCTTGCGGTGGCGCACCAGGGGCGGCCCGACCGGTTTTGTGCACGGCTGCGGGCCGGTTCTCTGCATCTCCGACAGCCGCTGGGTGAGCGGGCTCGACCCGGGCGACGGCTCGGTGCGCTGGTCCGATCCGGCCTGGAGCAACGCGTTCGAACGGGGCGACGGCACCCTGCTCGCCTACGACCAGCAGGAGAAGCCGGAATCGGCGATCCTCGACGCGCGCACCGGGGCGCTGCGGCGCAAGCTCGGGCGCACGCTCACCATCGGCGGGCTGGAACTGCGCGAGGACAGCAAGGTCGCGGGCCGGACCTGGGTCGCGGACGCCGCGGACGGCACGGCGCACACCGTCGGCTCGATGCAGACCGCCGCGCCGTACGGCTGCCTGGTCCAGCGGCCGTACCTGGCGTGCCCGACGTCGGCCGGCCCGACGACGGTCTGGCAGATCCCCTGACCCGCGTCCTCACTTCTCGTTGGTGTCGGTCAGCGCCAGCGGCTCGTTGAAGTTGGCCGGTGCGTTCCACTTCTGCAGCTCGGAAGCGGTGCAGGGCGCGACTTTCAGCTTGGCGGTGCCGTCGACGTGGACCTCGGGATTGGCCACGGTGAGGTCCGCCGGGGTGAGGCAGTTGCCGTAGGTATCCATGATGCGGTAGCTGGTGGCATACGTCCCGGTGTTGCCGAACACGGTCCACTTCAGTCGGTCGTCCGTCAGGACGCCGGTGAGTGGGCACAGAGACATCGTGACGAATCCCGTTGTCGAGGTGGGTGTGCGCAGGCAGGCGCCCGGGTTGCCGCTGCCCGCCGTGCGGATCCGTTCCGGGTCCGATCTGTCCGCGGGGGCGACAACGGTCGGAAGGGTCCACTTCTGGTTCCAGGGGACGTTGCCGTCCGGTGCCTGCTTGCAGAACCAGACGATCATGTATTCCCAGTCCCACTGGTGGTTGGTGACGTCCAGGCACCTGCTGAACTGCTTGAAGTTCACCAGTTGACCGGTCGCCGCCGAGGCCATGCCGGCGCCGGTGCCGGTCTGCGGCCGGAAGGTCCGTAGGTTGTGCACGTTGCCGCACGAGCCGAGCGTCAGCTGACTGCCGACCTGGCCCGCGTTCCTCAGGTTGATGCAGAAGTTGTCCAGATTGACCCCGTCCGAGGTGCCTCGAAAGTTCGAGTTGTTGTCGAGGCTCCACTGCTGGCGCGCGACGCGACCCAGGCACGGTTCGAGCGTCACACTGCTGGCCGCGCTGTGCGGAAGGGTGGCGTCGAGGCACAGGCCCGCCGGGGTCGCGGTCGTCTCCGACGCGATGAGCTTGATGGCCAGGTCCGTGGTGTACGCGAAGCGCTGGTCGCTGCTGCCGCCCGCGTCGCACAGCTGCATCGTCACCGGCGTCGTGCCGCCGTCCATGCACAACGGGTTGACGGTGGGCTCGGCCAGCTGGATCGCGCCTCCGGTGATGTTCTCGTTGTTGGTCTTGAAGGTGTAGGTGGCCTCGACGGTCCGGGTGTCCGGGGCACCGGCGGTGAGCGAGGCGCCGGGCGAGCCCGTGCCGGTCGCGGTCAGGATCGCGGTGACCGGCACGTCGAGCGGAGGACAGTCGAGCAACAGGGGTGTGGTGTCCGCGGGGTCGTCGGGCAGGCCGTAATAGGCGACCGTCACGCTGTATCGCAGGCCGTCGGCCTCCTGGCGTCCGGTCATCACGCACGGGGGAAGCAGCTCAAGCTCGCCGACCAGCGGGGTGCCCGAGGCGGTGGCGGCACGCAGCTGGCCGAGCGCGGTGTCGATGCCGGCCTGGGCCGCGTCGAGCGACTGGGTCCGCCCGGAGACCACGCGGGTGCTGGTGATCTGGCTGACCACCACCGGTACGAGCGCGGCGGTCAAGGACATCCCGACCAGGCTCACCAACATGGCCATCGGCAGCGAACCACGGTCGTTGGAGCGCGACGGTCCGCGCCTGAGCCGGATTCTCATGGGTGGGGTCTCCCTTCGCTGCAGGCGTTGGTGGCCACGCGATCCCGGATGGTGTTCAGCGCGGTGAAGGTGGTGTCGATCTGCGCGGTGCCGGCCGCCACCTCGGTGGTCAACCGGATCCGCAGTCGTTGGAAGGCGGCGACGAAGTCAGTGCCGACGGCGTTCGCGCTCGCGCTCGCGTAGGGCTCGTCGTCGATGGGCTGCAGGTCGAAGAAGGGTTCGACGTCCGTGGTGCGAATCTGGGAGGCGATGGTCTGGCCCGGCGTCCCGGCCGCCGGCGGGGAGCCCGGGGTCCACCGCAGCAGCTGCAGCACGCCCGAACCGTCGGAGGCGTTGCCACCGCCGGGATCGGTCTCGAGTCGCAGTTGGAAGCAGCCGGCGTCGGCCGGGCCCGCGAACTCCACGTACCAGGCTGTGCCGACCCTGCCGGGTTCGGCGACCCAGGAGGCGTAGCGCAGCTCCCGGTCGAACCGCTGGAACGCGACCCGGAGCTGGGACTGAGCGGTGGCCAGCGACTCCGTGGCCGTGCTGGTCCGGTAGATCTGCAGGATGGCACCGGTGAAGATGACCATCATGATGCTCATGATGGTCATGGTCACCATGACTTCGATCATCGAGAAGCCGGCGTCGTCCGGATCACCCGCCGCGTCGGATCGCTGCCGGGCCGTCACGTCACTGTCCAGGTGAACATCAGGTTGGCGGCCTTGCCGTTGTGGGCCGTCACGGTGAGCGTGACGACGTAGACGCCCTTCGTGGTGGGACGTCCGGTGATCGCGCCGTCTGTTTCCACGGTCAGCCCCGGCGGCAGGCCGGCGGCGGTCCAGACGTACCTGGGGTTGCCGCCTCCTCCGTCCGCGCCGGCGGTGGTCAGCGAGGGCGTGGCGTCGACGGCGGTGCTCTGGTTCGGCGAGTCCGGACTCGGTGCCGTCACCTGGACGTCAGCCGGAGTCTTGGCGGCCACGTTGACCACGACGGTCATCGTCGCCACAGCGCCGGTGCTGTCGGTGACGGTGAAGGTGGTGAGGTAGCGGGTCCCGTCGGCGTATTTCCCGGTGACCGCCCCGGTGCTCGGGTTGATGGCCAGGCCGGTCGGCAGGCCGGTCGCCTGCCAGCTGTATGGCGGCTGGCCATAGCGGGCTGTCGGAGTGAGGCCGGTGGCGTTGGCGTCCTGCGTCACGTTCATGGGGGCGATGGCGTCGATCTGGACGGGGTTGACCCGCCAGCCGAACGTCACCGACGCGGTGCGGGCCGGGGTGCCCGCGTCGCTGACGGTGACCGTGGTGGTCAGCGTCTGGAAGGTCGTCGGGGTACCGGAGATGACGCCCGTCGAGGCGTTGATGGTCAGCCCGGCCGGCAGACCGGTCGCGGACCAGACCAGCGGCAGCCTCCCGCCGGTCCTCGGCACCGACAGGGAGACGGCGGTGCCGATCCAACTGGTCTGATCGCCCGGGCTGGTCAGCACGAGGTCCTCGACGATCGTCCAGGCGAAGGTGGCGTCGTCGGTGCGCGAATCCCGGTCGGTCACGGTGACCTTGACCGAGTAGGTCCCGACAGTGCTGGGGGTGCCGGTGATCAGGCCGGTCGACGCCATGCTCAGGCCGGGCGGCAGGCCGGTCGCCGTCCAGGTCAGCGGCAGCCGGCCGCCGCTGGAGAGAATCTGCAGGGACGCGGCGGAGTCCACATATCCGAACTGTGCGGCGGGGTCCGTGACCGTGGGTGCCGGGCGCTTGGTGTCGAAGACCGGATCAGTGCCCTTGTTCACCAGGGTCGAGGCCACATAGACGCAGCCGTTGGCGGGACACTCCTGCTGCTGCCAGGTCACGGCCACGAGGACCCGGAAGAACGGCACCGGGCCACTCGTCGGCCCGCAGTCGCCGAGCGGGTGCCCGGACACGGCCTTGGCCTGCCAGCAGAGGCCGACATACCAGTGCTGAGCGAAATCCGATCCGTTCACAGCGATGCCGTGCGGCTCGGTCGGCAACGGAGCGTCGCGGCCGGAGGCGTTCGCCACGTTCGTGTCCCAAGCAGCTTGCATGTCGTCCAGATGGGCGACGAGAGTGTCCGGCGCGGTCAGTCTCGCCTGGTTCCACTGCGCTTCCACCGCCGTTCTGCCGCGGCCGGTCAGCAGGGACAACGGAGCCAGGGCCCGGACCCGTTCGAGCGCGTCGTTGGCGATCTGGATCGCCACCTGCGCGCCGCGCTGCTGGTTGCTCACCGCCAGGGACTTGACCAAGAACGGTGCGGCCGCGGCCATCACCGTGCCGATCAGGGCGATGGCGACCATGACCTCGACCAAGGAGGAGCCGCTGTCGCCGGAGGTGTGGCGACCGCTGCTCACTGCCGCCTCTGTCCGGGGCAGTGCCTGTTGCGCGGCGACAACGACTCGATCGGTCGGCATACCCTTCCGTTCCTTGAGGTGGGCGGAACTTCGCTCATGGCTCAGTTCGTGGTGATGATGGGCACTCCGGTGCCGACCGGCGGTGCCACAAAGGCCTTAGCGGTGATGCTGAGGCTCAGCGCGTCGGCCTCCTCGCCGGTTTCCAGGTTGGCCGCTTCGATCAGCACCGCACGTTTCTGGTCGCTGCCCTGCAGCTGGTTCAGGAACTGGCCCAGACGACTCGCCGAGCCCTCCGCCGTGAGCTGGATCTGCAGCGCCCAGACCCCGTTCGCGGCCGGTGCCCGCACCGGCGCGCCGACCGTGATCCCGCTGACGTTCACGCCGACATCGGTGCCCGAGGCCTGCAGTTGGCGCAGGAAGGCAGGCACACCGGAGTCGGAAGGCAACGCGTCCTGGAGGGCGTCCCGGGTGGCGGTGAGCTTGACGATGTTCTTGTCGTCGTCCTGGAGCTTGGCGATCTGTTTGCGCAAGTTGGTCGCCTGGATGGTGGTGCTGGCGGTCTGTTCGGCCAGCTCGTCCACCTCCACGGACTTCGGGTCGACCAGCAGGAACC
Source organism: Actinoplanes sp. ATCC 53533 (assembly GCF_003947245.1). Classification (NCBI taxonomy): domain Bacteria; kingdom Bacillati; phylum Actinomycetota; class Actinomycetes; order Micromonosporales; family Micromonosporaceae; genus Actinoplanes; species Actinoplanes sp. ATCC 53533. The sequence continues at coordinate 13,644 of NZ_QHHV01000153.1, forward strand.
AGGTCACCACGGCCAGCAGGACCACGACCACGGCTCCGGCGATCATCCAGAGCCGGTCCGCATAACGCGCTCCCATCAGTTGCCTCCCGCGGCTGGGCACTTCTTGGTGCTGAACCGGCCACAGAGCGACGCCTGGGTGATGTCGACGGTGAGGCTGAACGTCACCCCGTCGGGATCCGACGCGACGCTGGTGACGTACGGGTTGGCGATCAGGGTCTGCTGCTTGGCGAGCTTGTCGGCGTACGCGGCGACCGCGTCCTTGTCGGGCCCGGTGCCGGTGACCATGAGCGAGCCGATGGAGGCGGTCTTGGCCGTGCTGGGCAGCGCGTTGGTGGGGTCGGTTGTCGGGGTGCCCAGCGCGGCGAGTTTGCCGTTTATCCCGGCGATCTTGATGTCCGACGTGGTGCCGGTGCGGCGCAGCGTGTCCAGCAGAGCGGCCCAGTCCAGGTCGCTCGCCATCACCGTGGTGAGCTGCTTGTGGAGCTGCGTGGTGTCGCTTCGCACCTGCACCACCGGAGAGAACTTCCGCTGGGCCTCCTGCAGCTTCGCCACTTCGGCGGTGGCGGCGGTGAGGTCCTTGTCCGCGGCCTGCTTCTCTCGGTCGGCGTACACGGCCCACATTCCGCAGAGGATGGCGAAGACGGCCACAACGACGATCACCAAGCCGCGGGTCCGGCGGGCGCGCCGCGCGGCGATGATCTCTTCGGGAAGCAGCCGCGCCGAGATCGTCAGCAGCCGGGTGACCCGCTCCGGCGAGACGGCGGGGTCCAGGGGCATCAGGGTGGTGGCCATCAGGCTGCCGCTCCCAGGGTCAGACCGATCGACACGGCGGACGACGGCAGGAAACTGTCGAAGCCGCGCTGGCGTGCTCGGCGGGTGTCGCGCAGCCGGCCGGCGCTGTCGGCGTACATGACCTGGACGCCGAGTTGTTGCTGGATGTGCTCGGCGAGGCCGGGCATCAGGGCGCTCCCGCCGCAGAGCGAGACGCGGGTGACCTGCTTCTGCCGTTCGCCGGAAGCGAGATAGGTGAACGAGCTGCGCAGCTCGTTGATGAGCGGGCGGATCGCGTCGGCGGCCGCCGCGTCGCCGTCGGGCCGGCCGTCGCCGTGCAGACCGTAGCGGCACTTGAGGGCCTCGGCCTCGGGGCCGCTGATGTCGAGGCGGGTGGCGATGCTGACGGTTACCTCGGTGCCCCCGCGCGGGACCGTACGCACGATCAGCGGCTCGCCGTCGGCGTGCACCACGACGCTGGTGACCTCGGCGCCGATGTCGACGATCGCCTCGACCTGGGTGTCCAGCCGGGAGGCGGCGCGCAGCAGGGCGAACGAGGCCAGGTCCACGTTGACGACATGCAGGCCGGCCTTCTCGGCCGCCTGCACCAGCGCCATGACGGCGTCCTTGGGCATGGCGATGAGCAGGCCGCGTACGGTCGGGTTGTCGCCCGGCTCCTCGAGCGGGCGGAAGTCGAGCAGCGAGCGCTCCACGGCGAGCGGCAGCATGTCGCGCACCTGGAACGGCAGCGCCTTGCGCATCTCCTTGGCGGGCAGGTTCGAGACGGACGTCTCGCGAACCACCAGTTGCGGGTGGGTGACGCCGAGCACGACGTTCTTCGTGGTGAACTTGCAGGCGGCCCAGAGCTGCTTGAGCGCCGACGTGACGGCGAGCGGGTCCTCGACCATGCCGGCCTGGACCGTGCCGGCCGGCAGCGGTATCTGGCCGAAGTTCGTCAGGGTGTACTCGTCCTTGGCGCGGCGGACCTCCACGGCGCGGATGGACGACGAGCCGATGTCCAGCCCGATCGGAGTGATGCTAGCCATCGGTTTCCTTCCTCGATCAGGCGGCGGGGAACGCCCCGGTCGAGCAGCGAGAGGTCAGGCGGTGGGGGCGAGCAACGACGCGTACCAGTCGGCGACCGGTGCCGCGGCGAAGACGGCGAGGAACGTGCCGGCCAGCATGTAGGGGCCGAACGGGATGCGGCTCTTCCGATTGGCGAGCTTGAACAGCATCAGGAGCATGCCGACGACCCCGCCGAGCAGGAAGCCGGCGAAGGCGCCGACCGCGACCGAGCCCCAGCCGAGCCAGCCCAGATAGAAGCCGAGCAGCGGGGCGAGCTTGACGTCGCCGCCGCCCATGCCGCGCGGGACCAGCGCGAGCAGCCAGTAGAACGCGTAGAGGGCAGCGGCGGCGAGCAGGCCGCGGAGCACCGCTTCCCCGTTGTGCTCGAAGATCGCGGTGGGGACGAGCAGGACCAGCGCCACGGCGTAGGACGGCCGCACGATCTGGTCCGGCAGGCGGAGCACGTCCAGGTCGATCGCGGCGAGCGCGATCGAGACGGCCGCCAGATACAGGTACGCGGGCAGCTCCCACGACCAGCCGAACCTGGCCGCCACCGCGACGAAGAGTGCCGCGGTGCCCGCCTCGACGAGGGGATACCTGGCACTGATCGGCGCCTGACAGTCAGCGCATCTGCCGCGCAGCAGCAGCCAGCCGAGCACCGGGATGTTGTGCCGGTTGCGCACCTCGTTGCCGCAGTGCGGGCAGTGCGAGCCCGGCCGCACGAGGGACTCGCCGCGGGGCACGCGGTGGATCACGACGTTCAGGAACGAACCCACCGCGAGGCCGAGCAGGCCGACGAGGCCCAGCAGGATGAACTGTGGCATCTCCGGGTCCTTCTCGACGGGGGTGAGCGATGAGCGAGGGGAGCGGGTGGCGCCGCCGTGGGCGCCGCCACCCCGTTGGTGAGCGTCAGCAGGCGGTCAGTGACGGTGTGGTGACCGTCGACGCCTTGACCGAGCCACCGCCCGCGCTGTCGTACTTGTACCACTTGCCGCTTCCGCCGGTGTTGTTCCCGCAGAGGACGTAGGTCGTGGGCGGGCCGGCGACGTAGTTGTAGCCCAGCTGGGTCTTGTCCGACAGAGTGATCGTCCCGGCGGTGCCGTTGGTCTGTGCCGCCAGCGTGATCGAGGTCGCGCCGGTGGTGCTCGCGATCGTGGCGGGGTAGGTGTTGCCGTTGTTGGTGTAGTACTGCTCGATCGCGCTGACCGCGCCGCGCACGTCGGACTGGGCTGACTTGTCGGCCGCGCCCTGGCGGTAGTTGAGGTAGACCGGGACGGCGATGGCGACCAGCACGCCGATGATGACCACGACCACCAGGAGCTCGATGAGGGTGAAGCCCTCGTCCTGCTTCTTGGCGCGCAGCCGGCTGATGATGTCCTGCATGGGGAATGCCTCCAGTGGCGTCAGGGGTGGGGCAGATTTGGCACGGGCTCGGGTGCCCGACGTCGACCGGAGACCGGTCGCTTTCTCCAGGGCGTCAGTTGCCCTGGATGTTCTGGTAGATGGTGAACATCGGTAGGTACAGACAGATCACCATTCCGCCGACCACGGTTCCCATGACGAGGACCATGATCGGTTCGATCGAGGCGGTCAGGGACTCGGCGGCGCTGTCGACTTCCCTGTCATAGAAATCGGCAACCTTGTCGAGCATCTGACTGATTTGACCGCTTTCTTCGCCCACTTCGATCATCTGCGTGACCATCTCGGGGAAGACCTTGTGGTGGCGCAGCGCGGACGACATGGGCTGGCCGTCGCGGACGGCCGACTGCACGTCGCGCATGGCGGAGTTGATGACCTCGTTGCCCGTGGTCTCGCCGACCACGTGCAGCGCCTGCATGACGGGCACACCGACGTTGAGCAGCAGGCCGAGGTTGCGGGAGAACCGGCTCATCGCCAGCTTGCGGAACAAGGTGCCGAAGACCGGCAGCTTCAGCTTCAGCTTGTCGACTGTCAGCCGGAAGTCCTGGCTCTGTCGCAACTGTCGCTTGTAGGCCACCGTGCCGCCGATGCCGAGGGTGAGTACCAGCGGCCCGATCCACCACATGTTGTGGCTGGTGTCGACCAGGAACTGGGTGATCCCCGGCAGCTCGCCGCCCAGATTCTTGAACATCGCCTCGAAGATCGGGACGATGAAGATCAGTACGGCCGCGATCATCACGAAGGTGAACGCCAGCACGATCGCCGGGTAGGTCAGCGCACCCTTGATCTTGCCGCGGAGCGCGGTGTCCTTCTCCAGGCTGGCCGCGATCTGCTCCAGGGCCTGGTCGATCATGCCGCCCGCCTCGCCGGCCCGGACCATGGCGACCATCAGGCGCGGGAACACCTTGTCGTGCTTGGCCATGGCCGAGGAGAGCGAAACGCCCCCCGCGACGTCCGCCCGCATTTCGCTGGTCGCCTTCTTGAGCGACGTCGCGGAGGTCTGCTCCTCGAGGATCGACAGCGAGCGCAGCAGCGACATGCCCGACGCGGTCATGGTGGAGAACTGCCGGGCGAAGACCGCCAGGTCCTTCAGCTTGGTCCGGTTACCCAGGCCAGGGATCTTGATGTCCATGTTGAGGCCCTGGCCGGCCTGGCTCAGCTCCAGCGGGGTCTCGCCGCGCTGGCGCAGCGCGTTGGTGGCCGCGGTCTCGTTCGCCGCCTCGACCGTGCCCTTGGTCTTGCGGCCCTGGGCGTCGATGCTGTTGTAGTGGAAGGTCTTGGTGGCCGGCATGTCACATCCGTCCGATCAGGCGCTTGAGCTCTTCCTGGGAATGGCAGATCTCGAGGGCGGCCTGCATGGAGACCACGCCCTCGCGGATGCGCTCGGCCAGATGCTGGTCGAACGCCAGCATGCCGTCGTTGCCGCCGGCCTGCATGAAGGACGGGATCTGGTGCGACTTGCCCTCCCGGATCAGGCTCCGGATGGCCGGCGTCGCGGTGAGGATCTCGCAGATCACCGCCCGGCCCTTGCCGTCGGCACGCGGCGCCAGCGCCTGCGTGACGACGCCCTGCAGACTCGCCGCGAGCTGCGCGCGGATCTGCAACTGCTGGTGCGGCGGGAAGATGTCGATGACGCGGTCGATCGTCTGGGTCGCGCTCTGCGTGTGCAGGGTCGCCAGTACGAGGTGACCGGTCTCCGCGGCGGTCAGCGCCGTCGCGGTCGTCTCGAGGTCACGCAACTCGCCGACCAGGATGATGTCGGGGTCCTGGCGCAGCGCGTGCTTGAGCGCCTGCGGGAAGGTCTCCGTGTCGGAACCGACCTCGCGCTGGTTGACCAGGCTGCGCTTGTGCGGGTGCAGGAACTCGATCGGGTCCTCGATGGTGATGATGTGCGCGGAGCGGCTGCGGTTGGCCAGGTCCAGCACCGAGGCGAGGGTGGTGGTCTTGCCGGAGCCGGTCGGACCGGTCACCAGCACCAGGCCACGCGGCAGGTGCGCGAACCGGGAGACCGAGTCCGGCATGCCCAGCTCGTCCAGCGGCTTGATCTTGTGCGGGATGGCCCGGAAGACCGCGCCGCAGGAGTTGCGCTGGATGTAGAGGTTGCCGCGGAATCGGGAGACCCCGGTGATGCTGTGCGCGAAGTCCATCTCCTGGTTGCGCTCGAAGGTCTGCCACTGCTGGGCCGAGACGGCGGCGCGGGCCAGCAGCGCGGTGTCGGCGGAGTTGAGCTTGCCGTAGCCGGGCAGCGCGCGCAGGCTGCCGTCGACGCGGATCATCGGCGGGGAGCCGACGGTCAGGTGCAGGTCGGAGCCGCGCGCCTCGACGAGCGTGATCAGCATCTGGTCCAGCACGGCCAGGTCGCCCGGGCCGGGCGCGGCCGGGTCAACCGGTGCCGCCGATGGCGGTACCTCGTGGTCGAGCGTGTACATGAGCTGCACCGACAATCCCGTCGTGAAGTTCCTGACGCCCTCTCATTCGGCAACGTGCCGCGCTGGTTTAGGGCCTTTTCGGCGAGAAATCCGTGATCCTGCGGAATGCGAGGTACTCTGCCGGTCGAGTGCGCTCAAACCGCGACCCGCGAGACCTCGCGGATCGAGGTGAGACCGCCGGCCGCCTTCGCCAGGCCGTCCGAGCGAAGTTCGTACATGCCCTGGTGGAGGGCCACTTCGCGGATCTCGTTGGAGGACGCCCGGCGGATCGTCAGGGTCTCGATCTCGGCCGAGATCGGCATGACCTCGTGCAGCGCGACCCGGCCGCGGTAGCCGGTGTTGGCACAGTTGCGGCAGCCCACCGGCCGGTACAACGCGTCCGGGATCTTGAGGTCCTGCATCGGCCAGCGGGCGCCCGCGAGCTCCTCGTCGGTCGGCAGGTACGCCTCCTTGCACCAGTCGCAGAGCCGGCGGGCCAGCCGCTGGGCCAGCACGCAGTCGAGCGAGGAGCCGACCAGGAACGGCTCGATGCCCATCTCCGTGAGCCGGGTGACCGCGCCGGGCGCGTCGTTGGTGTGCAGCGTGGAGAGCACCAGGTGGCCGGTGAGCGAGGCCTCGACGGCGATCTGGGCGGTGTTGCCGTCCCGGATCTCGCCGATCAGCACGACGTCCGGGTCGGAACGCAGGATCGCCGGCAACACGGCCGCGAACGTCAGGCCGGCCTTGGCGTTGACCTGGACCTGGTTGACGCCGCGCAGCCGGTACTCGACCGGGTCCTCGACGGTGATGACATTGATCTCCGGCTTGCTGATCCGGCCCAGGGTCGCGTACAGGGTGGTGGATTTGCCGGAGCCGGTGGGACCGGTGACCAGGACCATCCCGTGCGGCTTGGTGAACGACTCGGAGAAGCGGTCGAGGTTGTGCTGGGTGAAGCCCAGCTTCGCCAGATCCAGGTCGATGCCGCCGGTGTCGAGCACGCGCAGCACGATCTTCTCGCCCCAGACGGTCGGCAGGGTCGCCGTCCGCAGGTCGACCTGCCGGTCCCGGATCATGACGGTGATCCGGCCGTTCTGCGGGATGCGCCGCTCGGTGATGTCGACGCCTGACATGATCTTCAAGCGCGAGGTCAGCGCCGCCATCACGCCGCGCGGCACGGTGTCGAGCTCATGCAGCACGCCGTCGATCCGGTAGCGCACCCGCATCTCGTCCTCGGTCGGCTCCAGGTGCAGGTCGGAGGCGCGGTTCTGGACCGCCTGCTCGATCAGGTTGTTGACGTACCGCACGATCGGCGCGTCGTCCGCGCTGGTCGCCTGCGCCGCCATCGGCATGTTGTCGACCGAGGCGGCGGCCAGGTCGCCGAGGTCGCTGTCCTCGCGCTGCAGCCGCTCGATGATCCGGCGTACCTCGCTGCGGGCGACCACGACCGGGCGGATGGTCATGCCGGTGGAGGCACGGATGTCGTCGAGGGCTACCACGTCGCCGGGATCGGTCACGCCGACGACCAACTCGCCGTCGCTCATCGACAGGCCCAGCACCCGGTGCCGCAGCACCACGGGGAGCGGGATTCGCCGGAGCGCGGCCGGGTCCGGTGAGTAGCCGACCAGGTCGAGAGTGTTGATGCCGAAGGCGGCCGCGGCGGCCGAGGTCAGCTGCTCCTCGGTGACGACCTGGTCGTTGATCAGGACCGCCCGTACCGACCGTCCGCTGCGCTGGGCCTCGTCGGCGGCGGCGTCCACCGCGACCGGGTCGATGCCGAGCTGCTTGAGCGCGTCAAGCAGCGGGCGGAAGGTCTGGTCCACGCCCGTCCCATCGGACACTTTTGATGATTCCTGAGGCCCTGGTTACGTCTGACGAAAGGTTCGCCGGTAGGCCGACGGCGGCACCCCGATCGTCGCCCGCAGGTGCTGGCGCAGGGCCGTCGCGCTGCCCAGCCCGGCGCGCCGGGCGACCAGGTCGACATTCATGTCGGTCGACTCCAGCAGCAGCCGGGCGTGCGCCACCCGCTGCCTGAGCAGCCACTGCCGCGGGCTCAGCCCGGTCTCGTCGCGGAACCGGCGGGTGAACGTGCGCACGCTCATCCGGGCGTGCCCGGCCAGTTCCTCCAGGCTCACCTGCTCGGCCAGCCGGCTCAGCGCCCAGGCCCGGGTCGGCTCCGTGCCGGCGCCCACCGCCACCGGGACCGGCCGCTCGATGTACTGGGCCTGGCCGCCGTCCCGCCACGGCGCCACCACGCAGCGCCGGGCCGCCTGGTTGGCCACCAGGCTGCCGTGGTCCTGCCGGATCACGTGCAGGCACAGGTCGACACCGGCCGCCACCCCCGCCGAGGTCAGCACGTCGCCGTCGTCCACGAACAACACGTCGAAATCCCAGTCGACCCGCGGATACAGCCGGCTCAGCCGCTTGGCCCAGGCCCAGTGGCTGGCGGCGGTGCGCCCGTCGAGCAGGCCGGCCGCGGCGAGCACGGAGGCGCCGGTGCAGATCGAGATGATCCGCGCGCCGCGCGCGTGGGCGGCGCGCAGCGCCTCGGCGACGGCGGGCGCCACGCTGCCGTCGGTCATCGTGGTGCCTCCGGTCACGCCGGGCACCAGCACGGTGTCGGCGGTGGCCAGCGGGCCGAGGTCGTGGTCCGGCACGACCTGGAAGCCGCCGCGCTCGGGGCGCACCGGGCCGGGGCCGTCGCCGCAGGTGGTCACCGAGTAGAGGCGGTTGCCGGCCGCGTCCCAGGCCGTGCCGAACACCTGCGGGGGCACGCCGAGGTCGAAACCGACCACGCCGTCGAGGGCGAGCATCGCCACGGAATGCGTCATGGCTCGATTTTTACGCATGATGGCCTCCCGGCCACTCGTCCGTCCGGCTCCGGCTCCGCACAATGCTGGGGTGACCTCTCGTCGTCTCCATCCGGGCTGGCTCGTCGCCGGCGTCGCCTTCATCGCGCTCGTCGGGGCGGCCGGCTTCCGTGCCACCCCCTCGGTCCTGCTCCAGCCGCTGCACGACGAGTTCGGCTGGTCGCTGGGCACGATCTCGGCGGCCGTCTCGGTCAACCTCCTGCTGTACGGGCTCACCGCGCCCTTCGCCGCGGCGCTGATGGAGAAGTTCGGCATGCGCCGGGTGGTCGCCGGCGCGCTGGTGCTGGTCTCGGCCGGCAGCGGTCTCACCGTCTTCATGCAGCAGACCTGGCAGCTGATCCTCTGCTGGGGCGTCCTGGTCGGCCTGGGCACCGGCTCGATGGCGCTGGCCTTCGTCGCGGTCGTGGCGAACCGCTGGTTCGCGGCCCGGCGCGGGCTGGTCGTCGGCGTGCTGACCGCCGGTGGCGCGGCCGGGCAACTGGTCTTCCTGCCGGTGCTGGCCCGGCTGACCGGCGACCACGGCTGGCGGGTCGCCGCGCTCACGGTGGCGGCGGTCGCGCTGGCGGTGGTTCCGCTGGTCTGGTGGCGGCTGCGGGACCGGCCCGCCGACCTCGGGGTGACCGCGTACGGTGCGGGGCCCGACGACCCGGCGGCGCCGCCCGCGGTGGCGCCCGGCAGCGCGGCGCGCACCGCCCTGCGCGCCCTCGGCCAGGCCGCCCGGACCCGGCCGTTCTGGCTGCTCGCGGGCGGCTTCGCGATCTGCGGCGCGACCACCAACGGGCTGGTCGGCACGCACTTCATCCCGGCCGCGCACGACCACGGCATGACCCAGACGACCGCGGCGAGCCTGCTCGCGCTGGTCGGCCTCTTCGACATCGTCGGCACCATCGCCTCCGGCTGGCTCACCGACCGGGTCGACAGCCGCTGGCTGCTCGGCGGCTACTACGCGCTGCGCGGGCTGTCCCTGCTGGTGCTGCCGTCGCTGTTCGCGGCGACCGCGCACCCCTCGATGGTGGTGTTCATCCTGTTCTACGGGCTGGACTGGGTCGCGACGGTGCCGCCGACGGTCGCGCTGTGCCGCGAATACTTCGGCACCAGCGGCGCGGTGGTCTTCGGCTGGGTCTTCGCCTCGCACCAGTTCGGCGCGGCGATCGCGGCCACCGCGGCGGGCCTGGTCCGCGACCGGCTCGGCGACTACGACGCGGCCTGGTATGCCGCGGGCGCGCTGGCCCTGGCGGCGTCGCTGCTCTCGCTGATGCTGCTGTTCGGCAAGCGCCGCCGGCAAGCCGGACCGGCCGGCCCCGGCATCGGCCTCGCCTTCCCGGCCGAAGGCGCGGCCATCACACGATCATGAGGCGGCAACCGGTATGACCGCAATCAATCGATAACTGTCTCTTTCTGGCTACGGTGTGGGGCACCCCGTCCCACCACCCCAGGGAGGTTCTCGATGCTGCGCAACAGACTGTCCGCCGCGCTGGTAGCCGTCGCGATGCTGATCGGCATCCAGGTCGGCACCGCCGGTCCGGCCGCCGCGGCGCCCCGGATCCTGTATTACGACGCCAGCCAGGCGCAGGAGTTCATCGCGGTCGTCGACCAGGGCGCCCAGATCTGGAACAGCCGGGTCACCAACGTCCAGCTCCAGCCGGTCCCGGCCGGCCGCACCCCGAACATCCGGGTGTACGCGGACAACGGCTGGCCGCGCGCCTACACGACATCGCTGGGCAACGGCCGCTGGTACATGGGCCGCGAGGCGGTCAACGACGGCTACTACCCGCCCCGGATCGCGGCCCACGAGTTCGGCCATCTTCTCGGCCTGCCGGACCGCCGTACGGGTCTCTGCACGGACCTGATGTCGGGCAGCAGCGCACCGGTCTCCTGCCGCAACGCCAACCCGAGCGCGGCGGAGGCGACTGCGGTGAACAACGCCTTCCGCACGGCCGCGGCGACCTCGATCCCGGCCCGCGAATACGTCTGGGTCGGCTGAGCCCAGCTCAATCGCGCAGCTCGATCACTTCCAGCACGCCGCTCAGCACCAGGGTCTGGCGCACCCCCTGGCTCGGCTGGGTGAGCTGGAATCCCACCCCCGCGTCCCGGGCGTGCTGGAAGCCGAAGATGATCGCTCCCAGGCCGGTCGAGTCGATGAAGGACAGCGCCGCCAGGTCCACGACGATGGTGCCCGGGCGGCCCTGCAGGGCCTCGGCCAGGCAAACGCGCACCTGGTCGACGTTCTGCACGTCGACCTCGCCGTGCAGGCGCACCGTGACCACGTCGGCGTCGCGGTGGAGGCTGGTTACGGGTTCTTCTGGCACCTGGGCCTTTCCGTTCGGCGCGAGCTTTCGCTGTGGTGATGATTCCACGTACGGTAATCGGCACAGCGACAGTAGATGGCCGAGTCACGGGTGGGAGGCGGCGTGCCGATCCGGGGTGGGCTGCCGCCGCGCAATCCTCGCTTCGTCGGGCGTGAAGGCCTGCTCGCCGATGTGCGGGAGCTGCTCGGCAACGGCCCCGTCGCGTTGCTGCCCTCCGCCGAGCAGCAGCTCGGCGGGACCGGGCGCACCCAGCTCGCCGTCGAGTATGCCTACCGGTACGCCGACACCTACGACCTGGTGTGGTGGATTCCGGCCGAGCAGACCGCCGGCATGCGCGCCGCGCTGGTCGGGCTCGCCAGCGAGCTCAAGCTGCCCGAGGCCCGTGACATCAACCGGACCCTGGGCGCGGTCCGCGACGCGCTGAGCCGGGGGGAGCCGTACCGCAGCTGGCTGGTCGTCTTCGAGAACGCGAACCGGCCCGAGGACATCAAGCCGTACCTGCCCAGCGGCGCCGGGCATGTGCTGGTCACCTCGCGCAATCCGCGGTGGACCTCCGAGATCGCGCAGGCGGTTCCGGTCCCGGTGTTCGACCGGACGGACAGCGTGGATTTCCTGCGCCGGCGCAACGCTCAGCTGTCCACCGCCGACGCGGAGGAGCTCGCCGAGCGCCTCGACGACGTGCCCATGGCGCTGGACCAGGCCGCCGCGGTACGCACGGCGACCGGCTGGAGCGTCGGCGACTATCTGCGCCGCTACGACGAGCGGACCGCCGAGCTGGCGTTCCCGACCCCGATCCGGGTGGCGTGGGGGCTGGCCGCCGATGCGCTGGCCGAGGCGTCGCCGGCCACCTTCGAGCTGCTCGAGCTGTGTGCGTTCCTGGCCAGCGCGCCCGTGTCGTGGGAGCTGCTCTGGGCGGCCCGCGGCGCGGTGTCGCCGGAGCTGGCCCGCACGGTCCGGGTCGAGCGCCGGCTCAAGGCCGCGCTGCGGATGATCGGCCGGCACGGGCTCGCCGAGCTCGACCCGCCGGGCGACAGCGTGCTCGTGCATCCGCTGGTCCGGGGCATGCTCGGCCAGCAGCTCAGCTCCGAGCGGCACGCCGCCCTGCTGCGCTCGGTGCGCGCCATGCTCGCCGCGGCCGACCCCGGCGATCCGGACAATCCCGCCCACTGGCCCCGGTATGCGGCGATCGTCCCGCACCTGGTCCACTCCGACGTGCTCGGCGCCGACGCCGAGGAGATCCGCCAGCTCGTGATCAACTGCATCCGCTTCCTGTACGCCCGGGGCGACTGGGACTCCAGCCGTGACCTGGCGGCGCAGGCGGTGGCCCGCTGGCGCGACAGCCTCGGCGAGACCGACGAGCAGACCCTGCTGGCCTCGTTCCACCTGGCCAACGCGCTGCGGGCGGTCGGCCGCACGGCGGATGCCCGGGCCCTGAACGCGCAGACCCTGCGCGCGCAGCGCGAGGTGCTCGGCGGCGACGACGAGACGACCCTGGCCACGGCGAACAGCGTCGGCGCCGACCTGCGGATGCAGGGCCACTTCGGCCAGGCCCGCCAGCTCGACGCGGACAACCTGGTCCGCTACCGCCGGCTGTTCGGCGAGAGCTTCCCGACCGCCCTGCGCTGCGCCAACAACCTCGCGGTCGACCTGCGGCTGCTCGGCGACTTCCGGGGTGCCCGAGCGCTGGACGAGCAGGTGCTCCGGCACCGTCAGATGATCTTCGTCGACGAGCATCCCGAGACGCTCTCCTCGCGGGCCGGGCTGGCATTCGACCTGATCGGCCTCGGTGACTACGCCGGCGCCACCGCCCTGCTGGCCACCGGGCACGCCGACGCGCTCGGCGCCGACCACCCGATGGCGTTGTGGGCCGGCCGGTTCGCGGCCATCGCGACGCGGCGCCGCGGCCTGCCACAGGCCCGCGAACTGGCCGCGACCAACGTGGAGCTATACCGGCAGAAGTTCGGCGACCTGAACGTGGAGACGCTCGGCGCGCTGGTGTCCCTGGCCAACTGCGCCCGCGACGACGGCGACCTCGACGAGGCGCACCGGCTGCTGGAACGAGCGGTGGCCCGCTACCACGCGGTGCTGGGCGACGAGCATCCGTTCACCCTGGCCGCGGCGGCCGATCTGGCCGGGGTGGTGCGCGCCACCGGCCGGTTCACCGAGGCCCGAACGATCGACACCGAGGCGCTGGGCGGGCTGCGCCGTAGCGTCGGAGCCGACCACCCGTTCACGCTGAGCTGCGCCAACGGCCTCGCCGCCGATCTGATCGCCACCGGCGAGGCGCAGCGGGCCCGGGAGATCGCCCTGGACACGGTGTCCCGCTCCCGGGCGCTGCGCGGCGGTGCGCATCCGGAGACGCTGGCGTGCGCGTTCAACGTGGCGCTGGACGTCGGCGACGAGCCGTCGATGCACCTCGCCATCGAGGAGCTGCAGAAAGCCCATGGGGAGGGCCACCCGCTGGTGTCCCGGGCGCTGGCGGGAGTCCGCCTCGAAACGGAGATCGAGCCGCCGCCGCTCTAGGGAGTGCCGACCCCGCGAACGCGAAACCTGGACCTCGCCGCGCGGCGCCGCCATGCCCGGTCAGATGATCATGCGGGACGGCAGGCAACCGAGACCTGCGCCCGGAGCCGTCACTGGCTGCGGAAGGGCCTGGCGGCACCCTGGTGCAGCGGGCATCAGATGCTGTTAAATCGCCTTTATCCGAAACGCGGGCGACCGCTTCGATTGGTCTTGGTCAGATTTTGGTCCTGCTTGGAGATTTTTGCGCGACTGGGCCGCCAGCCGATCGCCATACGCTGATCTGGCGATCACGCCCCACAGGCCTGCTCAAGCCGCGGCTGGATCTTGTAGCGGTGCCCTCGGCGCCCGCACGCATCAACGTTGGTTCTGGGTCGGTGACCCGGGGCCGATCATGCGATCCCTGGCCGGCCGCGACCACCGACCCCTTGGAGTAATCCATTTAGGCGGAAAGCCAGCCGGCCAGGACCACCGGGTCGACGGCCGGGTCACCCAGCGTGCGATACACCGCGGCGACGACCTCCGGCGCGGCCCGCAGGGCGCCCCCACCGCCGCTCAGCGCGAGCCCGGCCCAGGCCGCGTCGTTCCCCGGATCAAGAACCACCCCTTTCCGGTACGCCCGCAGCGCCGCCGCCTCGTCGCCTCGCACGTAGGCGAGGTCGCCGTCGATGGCCCCGGCCGGCGCCGGCTCTCTGTGCGGTGTGGCGTGTTCTCTGCGGGGTGTGGCGTGTTCACCGGGGGGTGTGGCGTGCTCTCCACGCGGTGTGGCGTGCTCTCCGCGGGGTGTGGCGTGCTCTCCTTGCGGCATTGCGTGTTCTCCACGCAGTGTGGCGTGGATGAGGTCGAGGCGGTTGCTGGCCTCCAACGCCCGGCGCGGCGCCGCCCGCAACTCGGCGCTGACCCGGGGCGCGGCCCGGCCTCGCGACCACGCGTCGGCGAGCAGCCGGGCGTCCCGCGGCCGCACGTGCAGGTTGCGCAGCCGCCAGCGCAGGTGATGATCGGCGTTGGCGCCGGTGGCGAGCCGCGCGACGTTCGCCGGCACCGGTTCGGCCAGCCACGGCTCCACCTCGGACCGCAGCGCTGCCACGAATCGGGTGCCGGCGGCGGTCAGCGTGCCCCCGGCGAGAAGGTCGTCCGTGGCGGTGGCCACGGCGGCCCGCCAGCGGGCGAACTCGAACGCCGCCAGCGGATCCGCCCGGAGGGCCCGCCAGAAACGGGTGACGGTCAGATAGGCGTAGGCGCCGTGCAAAATGCCGGTCGCCGGCCGGGGATCGTCGCGCCACGGCGAGTAGCCCAGGGTGTCCGGCCGCTCGTGCAGGTCGAAGAGGTATTGCACGGCGTTCAGCAGGCTGTGCTGGGTCTCGTGCAGCAGGCCGACCGCGAGCGCGGTGGCGTCGGCGGGCTCTGACATCGCCACCGCGCCGAACGCGTCAGCCGAGGTGGCGCTGATGCCGCGAGCGGCCGGGTCGGGCTCGACCGGCACGATGCAGTCCAGTACGGCGGCGAGCACCTCGGCGTCCGGGCGGAGTTGCTCGACGAGCAGGCGCCAGGCGCCGGTCAGGGCCTCCTGCCAGCGGGCGAGCCCGGCGGCGGTCAGCGTGGGTGTCGGCGTCAGCCCCAGGCCGGCCCGGAGCGGGTCACGGTCCTCCATCCGCACGGAGATCGACAACCCGCCGTGCGTGGCGGTGAGGTGCCTTGCCGCCAAGCTCGCCGACCCACGGGATTGCCGGGGAATCCGCCCGGCATCGCCGACCGGCCGGGCTCCGGCTGGTTGTCCGGGTGTAGCTGATTGTGCGGGTGTAGCTGATTGTGCGGGTGTGGCTGATTGTGCGGGTGTGGCTGGTTGTCCGGGTGCGGCTGGTTGTTCGGCTCTGGCCGATTGTTCGGCTCTGGCCGGTAGTCCGGGTCCGGCTGTCGGGCGTGCTTCGGTCGGCAGCCTTGCTTCGGCCGACAGGGTGGACAGGTAGCCGAGGAGGGCCTTCGGCGGGGACTCGCCGGCGCGCAGGGCGCTCAGGCATCGGACGGCCCAGACGCCGACCAGTGGGCGGGCGAGCAGTGCCCGGACGCGGGCCGGGTGCTCTCGCTCGGCCGCCGCCAGCGCCGCGTACCCCGGGATGTCCACGGCCGCGACGATCTCGCGGAGCAGGAGCAGATGCCGGCTGAGTTGGGCCCGGCGCAGTTCCGCGAGCGTCGCGGCGTCCGGGCGGCCCGCGCCGAGCGCGGCGAACGCCGCGTCGCTGAGCCGGTGCACCCGGAGGGCGGCCACCGCGGAGCGGCCGGGACCGGGCCGCACTGCCTGCCCCGCTGCCACGGTGCCCGTCATCGCGGCTCAGAGCGCCGAGTTGAAGCCGGCGATCGGCTCGCCCGGCTGGGCCAGGTCGTCGGCCAGCCGGCGCAGGCTGTGGGCGAGCGCCGAGTCGTCCGCCGCCCCCGGCGTGCCGTCGGCGGCGAGTTCCGCCAGCGACAGCACGGTAACGTCGACCATGGCAGATCGCCACTCGGGTGCCGCACCTGTGGTGCTCGTGCCCTCGTCCACGGAACCTACCGTTGCCGTTGAGTGTTCTATCGCGCTCATGCGGCAGTCCTGCCCACGGTCCCGGTCTTGCCCGCGTGCGGGGTGCCGGGTAGACGCTTCTCAGCCTCCCGCCCGCCGGGGCGGGTCTTGCGGATGGCTCCACGTCCTGCCACCGGGCCACTCCCGGCGGTGCTCACCTCAGCCGCCACGAGGGCGGCGAGGTTGCGCGCGGCGTTCAGATCCCGATCGAGGACCAGCCCGGAGCTGGCACAGGTGTCGATGCGCTCGACACCACTGCTGGACGGATGCCACCGATCGGCCACGACCAGCCGACCGCCGTTCCGCGAGGTTTTGCACACCAACTGCCGGCGTAACCCGGCGTCGGCGACGTGCCGGAGCATCCCGGCGACGTTGAGATCCTCCACCACAACCGTGGCATGCCGGCGGGCCAGCCTGGTGGTGAGTTTGTGCAGCCCGTCGCGGCGCAGATTCGCCACCCTGGCGTGCGTCCGACCGAGCCGGGCCTTGGCCCGCAGCCACCGCTTCGACGGATCTTTACGCGCTCGCCGGTCGGGGCCGGCCTTACGCGACAGGGCCCGGCCCAGCGACCGCAGCCGGACCTGGGCGGCGTCCAGGCGCCGCGGGTTGGCCACGTCCTCGGCGAGGCCGTCCGAGCGTTTCGCGGCCCGCTGATCCAGCACCGCTTTCACCCTGGCCAGCGCCCAGTTGTGGGCCGTGCGGTCCGCCCCGGCGTGCGCGAGCATCGCACGCTCCTGAGCAGCAGTGAGGTCGAACGCGAAGCGATAGGCCTGCATCGACTTCACGCTCAACCCCCTTCCCTCGGCATTACGTGATCAGTATCGGCTAGCGGTGCGACATTTCAGGAACCCCGGCGCCAACCCCTCGATCAGGGCTGGCACTGTTTGTCGGCCAGTAACGATCAATGTATTGCCGCAACATTACGGCGGTCGTCGGGTCGGGTGATGTCCGGGCGTTCGCGGACGCTGCGCTCGCCGGGGTTGACCCGGCGTGATCTCATAGGAACGCCAACACAGCGAAAGTCGGCAACGGAGGACAAACTGTGCTGGGAAGGAACGCGGAGGAAGCGAAGGACACGGGGGACGAGGTGCACGATCAGGTCGACGCTGCGGTCGAGGAGGCCGGCGGCCCCGAGGGTGGCTCCGCACAGCCGGATGTCCCGGTGATGCCGGCGCCACCGTTCCCCAGGTTTTCCAGCCGCCCCACCCTGCCGCACCAGGTGCCGGGAGTGGGTTTCGAGAGTGGGCGGGACAGTCGTGCCCGCTGATGATTCCCGGCCCCGGTTGCCGCGCCGTGGCCCCGCCCCGCCCGTCGATCGGATGGACAACGCCGAGCTGGCTCGCCTGGTCGAGGCCGAGCATCCCTACCGGGGCAAGGCGCTCTTCGAGCTGTCGGACCGGATCGCGGGCGACGACGACGCCGCGACCAAGGTCGCGATGCTGAGCCGGCTCACCTCGCTGCGCACCGCGCGGCTCTTCGACCGGGTCTCGCTGGCGTGGTCGGCGATCATCGCGCTGCTGGCGGCGGAGACGCCGCACTCGCGGTCCTCGGCCTACGAGGCGTTCTACGCGCTGGGCGACGCGGAGCAGACTGACATGCTCGACTATCTGGAGGTTTCGGCGATCGAGGATGCCCATCCCCGGATCGGGTAGGCGGCGCGGACCCCGCGGAGTCCGCGCCGGCGGTGAGCCTCAGACCTCGACCTTGACGCCCTTCCAGAACGCGACCCGGTCGCGTACGGCCTTCGCGTCTGGCTTCGGCTCGGGGTAGAACCAGACCGCGTCCGGCGTGACGTGCTCACCGGATTCGAGGGTGTAGTACGACGCCTTGCCCTTCCAGGGGCAGACGGTGTGCGTGTCAGATGGGCGCAGCACCTCCTCGCGCACCGAGGAGCGCGGGAAGTAGGTGACGCCCTCGACTACCACGGTGTCGTCGCTCTCGGCGATGATCTCGTCGTTCCAGATGGCCTTCGGCATACTCCGAACGTAGCGCGCCGCTCATGAACTGTCCGATACGCGCGGTTTATTCGCCTCCCGTGGGTGAAACGTGATGAGTCGTCCGGACATTGCCGCCGTGCTGTACGAAGATCTAGAGTCGAATCCGCCAACCCCCCGAGGAAAAGCGGTCACCATGACCAGCCTGAGCACGCTGCCGAGCGCCCGCGAGCAGGCCCGCCGTGCCCTGCTGCTGATCGGCGCGCCGGCCTCGTCCCGACTCGTCGTGGAGGTGCACGGCGCGCTGTTCGACGGGGACCTCACCGTGACCGCGCTGGCTGCGCTGCTGCGCGAGGAGGAGCGGGGTCACCAGGCCGGCGACGTGACCGCGTACCGCATCTGTCCTGCCCTGCGGCCGGACCTCACGGCGGCCCGCGGCCTGCTCACCCTGTCGGTCTGGCCGGTCGAGGGCCGCGTCGCGGTCCCGCGCGCCGACCTGCTCGCGGCTATCGTCCGGATCGCCGAATTCATCGCCATGCGCGAAGCGGTGGGCGCGGCCGCCACGGCCCTGCTGCGCCGGCTCGCCGAGGAGGTGCCCGGCGGCCCGGAGGCGCACGCCGTGCAGCGCCCCGCCGCCCTCGCCGACGCGGCCCGCTCCGCGCTCGCCGCCGCCCCGGTCGCGCCCCTGCCGGCGGAGACCGTGCGGCGCTGGGAAGAGCTCGACGAGCGGCAGCGGCTCTTCGGCGTGCCCCGGCTGCCGCACCAGCGGGGCCGCGCGTGACCGCCGGCCTCGATCGGCTGCGCGGCGGCGTCCCGGCCAAGCGGCACAACGCCAGAACGATCGCCGCCCTCACCGGCAACCCCGGCTGCACCCGCCGGGCCGTGCTCGACGCGGCCGGGGTCGACAAGCCGAAGCTGTCTCAACAGATCGGCTTCCCGGGCAGGTTCGGGCAGTCCCGCTTCGCGCTGGCCCGCGGCAACGGCTTCGAGGCGATGCTCAAGGCGGACGACTGCGCGCTGCTGCGCTCGGTGCTGGCCGAATGCCTGCGGCTCGACGCGTCCGGCGCCTACGACGACCTGGGCGAGGACGCCGACGACACGCTCACGGCCCGGCACGGGCGGACCCGCAGGCTGCTCGCGGACGCGGCCGGCGCCGCCCTCATCGACCATCCGCTGCTCACCCTCGACGTCGCCGGGCAGCGGGTCTTCCTCGAGCCGGACCTGATCGCGTTCCAGGCCGAGGGCCGCCTGCACGTCGTGGAGATCAAGTCGTTCGCGATCGTGGACGGGCAGGCCGACAGCGCCAAGGTCTCGGCGGCGGCCGTGCAGGCGGCCGTCTACGTGCTCGCGCTGCGCGGGCTGCTGGAGGAGCTCGGCCACGACCCCGCGCTGGTCAGCCACGACGTCGTACTGGTCTGCACCGAGAATTTCTCGCTCCAGCCGGCCGCCGTGGTCCTCGACGTCCGCAAGCAGCTGGCCACCCTCAAGCGCCAGCTGACCCGGCTGGCCTCGGTGTCGTCGCTGGCCGCGGCCCTGCCGGAGTCGGTCAGCTTCGACCTGGCGCTGCCGCCCGCCGACCTGATCGCCGCGCTGGGTCACGTCGAGGCCCGCTACGCGCCCGAGTGCCTCTCGGCCTGCGAGCTGGCGGTCTATTGCCGGCACGAGGCCGCCGGCGGCACCGCCGCGCTCGGCCGGCCGGTCCGCGAGGCGCTCGGCGGGGTGGACACGCTGGCCGAGGCGCTCGCGCTGGCCGCCGGCACCGCGACACCGACCGAGGAACAGGTCGAGGCCGCGGCGCTGCTGCAGGCCGCGGCCCGCCTGCGGGCCGAGCTGCTGTGAGCACGCTCACCGCCCTCGCCCGGGCGCAGGCCTTCGTCGCGGGCCGCGCCCAGCCCATCGCGACCGTCCGCCACCTGCACGTGCACCCCCGGCCGCTGGTGCTCATCCCGCTCGCCATGGCCGGCGAGGCGAACGCCCCGCTGGCGGCGCTGGCCGGGACCGACCGGTCGGCGCCCAGGCTGCTGATCGTGGCGCAGCCCCGGAACCGCGACCACCGCTTCGCCTTCGCCGCCGAACTGGCCGACGTGCTGGTGCCCTACGTGGACAGCTTCGCCGGCGCGACCGAGGCCGTCGCCGTCGACCGGGGCCGCGACGTGCGGCACAGGTTCACCGACGCGCCCCAGCTCTGGGTGCCGAACACCGGCGGCGTCGACTTCCTGCGCCTGTTCGGCCGGTCGACGCGGTTCCGCAGCATCGACGGGGAATATGCGGTGCCGCCGTCGGTGCCGCTGCTCGGGCGCTGGCTCACGTTCTTCGCCAACGCCGCGGAGGTGCCGGGATCGTCGCTGCTGCTCAACGCCGTACAGGCGCTTGGTTTGCATTGGGCGACCGGGCAGAGCAGCGCGGAGGACGCCCAGCTCGCGGCCCTGCTCGGCTGGATCTGCCCGCCGCCGGGCCGCACCGGCGGGCAGGCGGCGCTGGCCGCCGAGGATCCGGCGCTGTTTCCGCCCGCCGGGCCGGCCACCGACCCGGCCTTCGACAATCACGTGCTGGCGCCGCTGATGTCCACGGCGGAGCCGGACGTCGCGGCCCTGACCGGGGTGTTGCGCGCGCAGCTGCTGCCCACCTGGGAGCTGATGTGGCGCTGCCTCGACCTGTTGGGTGAGCTGCCGCCCGGCGCCCGGGTGGCCGGCCGCTGGGACAGCGACCGCGACACGTACTCCGGCTTCGTGCAGCACCTCGCCGACGGCGGCCCGCCGCAGCCTCGCCGCGACGGCGCGGTCGCGGCCGCGGCCCGGCTGCACCGCCTGGAGAACGCCGCCACCCGGTACGCGGTCCAGCGCGCCTTCGACGACCCGCTGGTGATGGCCGAGCACCGGCTCACCGGGGCGGCGTTCGTCGGCGACGTGACCCTGGCCAAGGCGGACCGGATCGACGACAGCGGCAAGCGGCCGGTGCTGCGCCCGCGGATCATGGTGGTGACCACCGAACCGGTACGGGTGGAGCGGGGCGCCACGCTGACGTCGCCGCGACGGCCGAGCCAGAAGGCGGTGGTGATCTCGGTGACGGCGGTCGACGAGCACAAGACCGAGGTGCTGCTGGAGCTCTCCGGTGGCATGGGCCGCCGGCTGGTGGCCGAGCCCGGCAGCGTGCCCGAGGTGGGTGAACGGCTGCTGCTGACGACGTTGAGCGAGGCCTACCGGCCGGGCGGGGCTTTCCCGGACCCGGACCAGACACCCTGGACCCACGGCGGCCCGCCCGTCGTCGAGCAGCCCTTCGCCGCCGCCTCGGAGCGGGCGGACGAGCCGGGCTCAGAGCAGGCGGATCAGCAGTAGGGCGATGTCGTCCGCGCGGCGGCTGGCCGCGTCGAGCAGCCGGCTGCACAGCTCCTCGCCCGGCAGCCCCGCGTTGTCGCGCAGGGCCCGCTCGACCAGGGCGATGCCGTCGTCGATCAGCCGGCCCGGCGTCTCCACCAGGCCGTCGGTGTAGAGGACCAGCGTGGCGCCGCGTGGGATCGTGCGCTTGTGGGTGGCGCGTTCGTTGCGCAGGACCAGGCCGAGCAGCGGCTCCGGTGTCGTCCACCACACCTCGACCGAGCCGTCCGGCAACAGCAGCAGCGGCGGCGGGTGACCGGCGTTGGAGAACGACAGCGTGTACGCGTCGCTTTCCCGGCGCAACCGGGCCAGCACGACCGTGGCCGACGCGGGGACCCGCAGTCCACGCAGGGCCTGGTCGAGCTGGCTGAGCAGCGGGCCCGCCTCGTCGTCGCGGCCGAACGCGTCGCCGCGGACCAGGTTGCGCAGCTGGCCCATGGTCGCGGCGGCCTCGATGTCGTGCCCGGATACGTCGCCGACCGCCAGCATCACGGATCCGTCCGGCTGGGTGAAGGCGTCGTACCAGTCGCCGCCGACCGCCGCGCCGTCCTGGGCGGGCAGATAGCGGGCGTGCAGCTCGATGCCGTCGATCGTGGGCAGCTCGGTGAGCATGCTCTGCTGCAGCACCTCGGCGACGTGCCGCTGCTGGCGGTAGAGCCGGCTGTTGTCTATCGCCAGGCCGGCGCGGCGGCCGATGTCCGTCCCGGTGCGCTCGTCGGCGTCGGTGAAGGACTCCCGGGACGGCCCGTTGACCAGCGTGATCGAGCCGAGCACCCGGTGGCTCACCGGCGCGGTGATCGGTGCGACCAGGAACGCGGCGTAGCCCAGCCGCTCCGCGATGGTCGCCAGCTCGGCATCAGTGGTGCGTTCCAGGATGTTGGCCGCGTTTTCGCCGTCGCGGCGGATCGGCCGGCCGGTGCTCTGGACCGCCAGCACGATCGACTTGGCGTTGAGGCCGGTGGTCATCAGCTGGGCGAAGCGGGACACGTCCGCGGCCCGGTCCGGATCGTGGTGGGCGGCGGCGACGTGCCGGAGCCTGCCGTCCGGGCCGACCAGCGAGATCAGGCACCAGTCAGCGAGCCGGGGGGTCAGCGCCGTGCCGAGCGTGCTCAGCGCCGCGTCGATGTCGGTCATGGTGGCGAGCGTCTCGGTCAGCTCCGCCAGCATCGCGAGCTGCTCGTGCGCGCTCTCGGCCTGCTGGCGAGCCTCGTCGGCCAGCTCGCGGGAGATGCGCAGGCGCAGCTCGGACGAGCAGGCCTGGGACAGGTCGTGCAGGGTCTCGAGCTCCGCCTTGGTCCACGCGCGCGGCTTGGTGTCGATCGCGCAGAGCGAGCCCAGCGTGCGGCCGTCCGCATCGGTCAGTGGCATCCCCGCGTACGCCACCACGCCAAGGTCGGGAATGGCCAGATTGTTGCGAACCTGCGCGTAGATCCGCGCGTCCGGGAACACCTTGGCCGCACCCTCGATGACCACGTGCTGGCAGAACGAGTGGGTCAGCGGCGTCTCGCGCTTGGCGTCCCACGGCTCGGCCAGGCCGACCTGGCCCGGGAAGAACTGGCGCTCGTCGTCGACCAGGGAGATCAACGCGATCGGGACCCCGAGCAGCCGCTTGACCAGGCTCGCGAACCGGTCGAAGGCCTCGTCCGGCTCGGCGCCGACGCAGACCCGCTGCAGGGATCGCAGGCGCGCGCGATCGGCCAGGCCGTCCGCCGGTGTCGCGGCAGCCTCGACGTGCTCGGCCATGCGCCCTCCCAGCGTCGCCACCCCGGCGGTCCGACAAGCCAGATTACCCGCCGCCCGCCGGGTCGGCAGGGCCGCCGGATCCCGCTGGGTCAGGCCACGCTGAGCCGCCCCGCGTCCAGCGGCTGCCGGCGGCCGGCCTGCAGGCCCGAGCGGATCGTGCGGGTCGTTTCCGCCCGGCCGAGCCCGGCCCAGCGGGCCGCCGCCGTCAGCTCGTCGGTCACCACTGCCGCGTCGAGCAGGCCCGCACCGACGAGCCGGCCGAGCGCGTATGCCGCCCTGTTCAGCGTGTCGTTTCGAGTGCCGACCCGGGCGCGCGCCACCCGGTCGGCCTCGGCGGCCAGGGCGGCGGAGGCGTAGCGATCCGGATGGGCGATCCGGCCGCCGTCGTCGTGCCGGGCGGGGGGATCCGGGCCGGCGATCAGGTCACGCAGCGCATCGGTTGCCTCGGCCGGCTCCGCGCCCGGGCCGGTCACCCAGTAGTAGGTGGTGCGGTCGGCGTGCCGGGACGGGGGCGCGACCACATAGCCGCCG
The DNA here is from genome assembly GCF_003947245.1 of Actinoplanes sp. ATCC 53533. Classification (NCBI taxonomy): domain Bacteria; kingdom Bacillati; phylum Actinomycetota; class Actinomycetes; order Micromonosporales; family Micromonosporaceae; genus Actinoplanes; species Actinoplanes sp. ATCC 53533. The sequence continues at coordinate 37,139 of NZ_QHHV01000153.1, forward strand.
GCACCGCGCCAGTCGACCCCGGGCAGCAGGTGGACGCGGTTGCCGTGCCCCAGCGGCCGGAACCAGAAATGCCAGCCGCCGCCGCCCGTGCGGACCTGGGGGCCCGCCGGCATCGCGTCGCCCAGCAGCTGCCGCAGGCCGTGCCAGCCGGCCGGCGAGTCGACGTCGGCGACGTCCATCACGATGCCGGTGCGCAGGCCGACGTTCGCCGCCGGCCAGCGTGCCCACCACATCTCGATCCGCCGCGGATCGACGCTGGCGTCGGTCAGGCCGCGCCGCAGCCGCGGATGCTTGCCGGGCCGCTCGCAGCCGGGCCGCTCGCACGAGCAGGACCCGTCCGCCGCAGGCGAGTGCACCGGCAGGACCGGGATCCCGTGCCGGGCGTACGCGAGAGCGGCATCGAGCAGCATTGGCACAAGTGTACGAAAGAACCTCGAGTCGCGCAGCCCTGATCGCGCCGCTTGTCGATGGCCTCTATGCTGCGCTCGCACCAATCGCCACCGTTCGAGGAGATCCGATCCCGTGCCTGCGGACGTGCCACCGATCGAGCCGCCGGCCGACGACACAGTTCCGGCGCGGATGCGGCCGGTCGTGAGCGGCCGCCCGACGCTCTCCCGCCGGCTCGTCACGGCGTACTTCGCGGGTGGGCTGGCGTTGCTGCTGGCCGGGACCATTGCCGTGATCTACCTCACCGTCGACGCCTACGACCGCGCCGAGCAGGTGACGGTCTCCGTCTCCCGTTCCCCGAAGCCGGCCGGGGATCCCGTCAGCACGGCGGTGCCGAGCCCGGCCGAGCCGTCCGGGCCGTTGCTGGAGCGCATCGGGCCGCAACGCCTGGCCAACGGCGAGAAGTTCGTGGTCGAGGGCGAGCGGGGAGCGAAGTTCGAGATCACGGTCCGGGCCCGCAAGTTCCGCAAGACCGGCTGCGACTCGTACGCGAAGAAACCGGAGCACGGCGGCTATCTACCGACGCAGCTGCAGGTGAAGGTGCTCTCCGGCGAGCCGGACGTGAGCGACTATGCGTTCCGCTTCCAGCAGGCCGACGGCACCCGGTTCAACTCGGTCTACGGCAGCAGCTGCGAGAAGGACTACGGCGCGTTCGTCCGCCGGCTCGTCGCGGGCCGCACCTACCGGACGACGGTCGTCTTCGACGTGCCGAACGCCTCGGGTGACATCATCTTCGTGTATCCCACGATCGACGTCCTCGCCACCTGGCACCTCGGCTAGGAACCGGCCCCAGGCAGCGCCTGCAGCACGTGGGCGATGTGGTGGGAGGTGCTCCAGGCGATCCAGTTCGCCGCGCTGCCGCCGCCGCGAGCGCTGCGCGCCTGCCGGGCGATCTGCGCGTCGCCCCAGGAGAAGTGTGGCCCGGCGGGCGGCCACTGTGGCGAGCCGACCAGGGTCCGGCACAGGTCGTGGCACCGGTCGTCGCTGCGCCCGCCGCGCCGCGCCCACCGGTAGATCCACCAGTCGCGATCGGCGGTGTAGCGCAGCGTCGGGAGCTGGCGGTGGTTGACACCCAGGCGCCGTACCGGTGAGGTCACGCCGTAGTCGGCATAGCCGACGCCCGGTTCCGACAGGCGCGCCCACACCTGTGCGTCGAGTCGCCCGACCGGGACGGCCTCGTCGGTGGGCAGATCGTCCAGGTTCGGCGGCATCGCCCCGGCGGCGACGGTGACCGACCGCCAGGGCACGGAACGCGCCCAGCGCAGCACGTGCCGGGCCCGTTCCTCGAACCGGTCCGCGTGCGCGGCGCAAGCGGTCTCGGCCAGGTCGATCACCAGGTCGACCCGCTCGGCCGGGAGGCCGGCCCCGGCCAGCAGCCGGTCGGTGGTCGCGGTCGCGGCGGCGGCATTGCGGGCGTCGCGGTGCGGCTGCAGCCGCAGCACGGCCCGCCCGAGGTGCATGCGAGCGGCCAGGCCGTGCTCCACCAGCCGGCGACGGCTGTCGTACGCCCGCAGCACCGGCAGCAGGGCGACGCCGATGTCGGCCAGGTCCTCGGCGAGATCGAGGGATGGCGAGCAGAGCGGGTCGGCGGCCTCGCCCACCGAGCTCAGGTCGACGGCGATGGCCCCGGTCCGGGGCGGCAGTTGCCGGACGAGTTGGGGCAGCCGGTCGGTGGGCACGAGCTCGATGATCGGCATGACCCGGCTCGCGGTGGCGGCATCGAGGTGATGCAGGGCGGCGAGCTCGCCACGCCGCGGCCGCAGAATCGGACGGTAGACACCATCGGTCATTTACTCAAAGTAGCGTCAGATATCCGACGGGTGACAATGTGGAGGGTTTTCCTCACCCCAAGTGAAGATCCGGCGTCCCGGCAGGACGGGATACCGTGCTTCGGTGACCATGACTCTCCCGTCCCCGGCCGAGGCGGCGGCCCGCGTCGTCGACGCGGTGCTGCACGACCTCGCGACCTCCGACCAGCGCGGCGTGGTGGTCGACTCACCGCCCGGCGCGGGCAAGAGCACCCTGGTGGTACGCGCGGCCGGCGTGCTCGCCGCCACGGGCGCCACCCTGATGATCGTGGCGCAGACGAACGAGCAAGTGGACGACCTGATTGAGCGCCTGGGGACGAAACACCCGACACTGTCGGTGGGCCGGTTGTCCGCGGTCGACTACGCGGCCTCGGAACGCGTCCGGGCCCACCCGTCGTGCCGCGTCGGCGCGAAGGTCCCGGACCTGGGCGGCCCCCCGGTGACAATCGGCACGGCGGCCAAGTGGGCCACGGTCACCGAGGGAACCTGGCCGTGGGCGATCGTGGACGAGGCGTACCAGATGCGCTCGGACGCCCTGCTGCGGGTGGCGCCCCGCTTCGAACGAGCCCTGTTCGTGGGCGACCCGGGCCAGCTCGACCCGTTCTCGACGGTCGAGGTCGACCGCTGGACGGGCCTGAGCTGGGACCCGATGCAGAGCGCGGTGGCCGTCCTGCTGCGCCACAACCCGACCCTGCCGGTGCACCGCCTGCCGGTCTCCTGGCGCCTGCCGGCCTCGGCGGCGCCGGTGGTCGCGGCCGCCTTCTACCCGTTCACCGGCTTCCGCTCGGGCACCGGCCCGGCGGACCGCCGGCTGACGTTCACCGAGCCGGCGGAAACGGACCTGGACCGGGTGCTGGACGTGGCGGCGGCCACCGGATGGAGCCTGCACGAACTCCCGGCCCGCTACACGGTCCGCACGGACGCCGAGGCGGCGGCGGCCTGCGCGCTGCTCGCGGCCCGCGCCCTGGCCCGCGGCGCACTGGCGGAATCCGAGACCGGATCGACGCCCCTGACCGCGGACCGGATCGCGATCGGCGCGGCCCACCGCGACCAGGTGGCGGCGATCAGGTCGTTCCTGCCGGCGGCCGCCCGCGAGATCACGGTGGACACGGCAAACCGGCTGCAGGGCCGCGAGTACGACCTGACGGTGGTCCTGCACCCACTGTCGGGCCGCCGCGACGCGACCGCCTTCCACCTGGAATCGGGCCGGCTGTGCGTGCTGACCTCCCGCCACCGCCACGCCTGCGTGGTGGTCGCCCGAGCGGGAATAGCCGAGCTGCTGGACGCCCACCCTTCTACGGAACCGGTCCACCTGGGCGTCCCGGTGAAGTTCCCGGACGGCTGGGAGGCGAACCAGTCCATGCTCGCCCACCTGGCCGCCCGGACCCCCGCCGGCTGACCCTTCACCGGCTGGCCCTTCACCGCCCGGACCCCCGCTGCCTGGTCCTTCACCGCCCGGACCTCCGCTGCCTGGCCCTTCATCGGGTGGCCCTTCATCGTCGGCCGTGATTTGTCGGACCTGGGTATTACGGTGGGTCCATGTTCGATGGATCGGACCTCGGCGCGGCCGAGCGGATGGTCGACGACTGGCAAGCCGGATTCGAGCAGCGCGCCGCGCGGGCCCGCGACCTCGCCGCCCGGCTCGCCGGGTTGACCGCCTCGGCCCGCAGCGACGACGGCTTCGTCACCGTGACGATCGGCCCCGACGGCGCGATGACCGGTCTCGAGCTCGACGAGGCGGTGCGCCGAAAACCGGCCGCGGAGACTGCCCGGCAGATCCTCGCCACCCTCGCCGCGGCCCAGGCAGACCTGATCGCGCAGGCCACCACGGTCACGGAGGAGACCGTCGGCGCCGACTCCGAGACAGGCAAGGCCGTGCTCGCGTCGCTCACCCGGCGCCGGCCATGACCGGCCAATTCGGGGTGCGCCCCCAGGACCTGGTGGCCCATGCCAGCCACGTCGAAGCCATCGGCGACCAGGTGACCACGGCGGCGGAGGCGGGGGCCGCGGTCCGGCCGGGCTCCGACGCGTACGGGAAGTTGTGCGTCATGCTCCCGGTCATGCTCGGCGCCCTGCAGGACGTCGTGGTCGACGGCATCAGATCCGCAGCGGACACGCTCGACGACACCGGCGCGCGCCTGCGCGCCACCGCGGAGTCCTACGCGGCCACAGACGAGGCCAGCCGGCAGGCCCTGGCGAGGATCCGGGACGGCATGTGACCGAAAATCCCCTGATCGCCGATCGCGTCGACGCTCCGAAGAGCCCATGGGCGGGCATCTGGATCGCCGAGGACATCGAGCTGATCGCGCAGGGGGTGCAGAACGGCAGCTGGATCGACGGCACCCTGGGCACGGTCGGCGCAGGCCTGGACGGCCTGGCCCTGGTGTCGGACCCGGCAGGCGCGCAGCTGCAGTACGGGATCGCCTGGCTGATCGAGCACGTGCGCCCGCTGTCCGAAGCCCTCGACTGGCTGGCCGGCGACCCGGCCCAGATCACGGCGCACGCGGAAACGTGGCGCAACGTCGCCGGCGCGCTGACCGGCAACGCGCGATCACTGGCCGACGCGGTCCGGGTCGATCTGGACGACTGGTCCGGAGCGGCGGCGTCGGCATACCGGGAATGGGCCGCCCGCCGCGAGCAGACCCTGCACACGCTGGCCCGCGCCGCGGACACGATGGCCCTGATCACGGAGGCCGCGGGCGCCCTGATCGGCGCGGTTCGCCTGCTGGTGCGAGACGCGGTGGCGACGGTGGTCTCCCGGCTGATCGGGTATGCGGTCGAGCTGATCGCAACGGCCGGGCTGGCGACGCCGCTGGTGGTGGAGCAGGTGACGACGCTGTGCGCTTCGTGGGGGGCGAGGATCGCGCGGTGGCTGAGATCCCTGATCGCCAGCCTCCGCAAACTCGCCGAAGCGATGACCCGCCTGGAATCGGCAGTGCGGCAGCTTCGCCCGCAGGGTCGCGGCGGCGCCGCCGAGCCAGCGCTGCACCGTTCCGGTGACGGCATCGTCCGCAACGGCAAGAAGATCCTCATGACCATGGAGAATGTGGAAGCGATAGCCGCCAAGTTCGGCATCGACGTGGCGGGCGTGCGGATCATCATCGCCAAGTCCCGAAGCGGTGGCGGCCCGGGCCGGGAGCTCTACGGCATCACCACCCCGGACGGCAGGATCACGCTCACCAGGGACGCTTTCGTCGACGAGGAACAGCTCGCCCGCACGCTGGCCCACGAGCGGTTCCACCTGGAAGAGATACGCAGCGGCCTGCCGGTGCCGTACAAACCGAGAGAGCTGCGGGCTTGGGAAGAGCGGGCCTACGCGTACGAGCGTCAGTGGTGGCAGGAACACCAACACCTACTCGACGGAGAGTGAGCACCCCTTGGCGGCAATGACCGATGCGCAGCGGTTGTGGGAGTCCTGGTACCAGGCCTTCCTGAAGATAAGCGAGGCGTGGCCTGCGGAGGTGACTGTGCCGTGCCCGAACAGCGAGCACGGCCGCGTGCGGGTGTCCTACACCGGTGATCCCGAAACCCGGATCGGAACAGCGATCGTCTGGTGCCCCGACTGCCGTCAGGGCATCTACCTCTCCCGGGTCGGAATTCCACCAGGCGCGGAGATGCTGCCCTTCGACGCGACGCAGGAAGAGGAAGACGCCGCGGTGCCTCCCGACGTGGTCCTCCTGCCACCGGATCCGGCTCCCGAATCCGATGAAGAACAGCCCTGACCGCCCAGGCGGAGTGAGCGCTGCCGGAGAGAGCCAGGCGAGGGTGCGACCTTCTCCGGGACTTGCGCTTGCCGGTGAACCGGTTCGGGGCGGGGGACGTGTCCCTGTCGGAGGGTGACGTGCGGGGTGACGGATTGTCCGCCGTCATCGGTATCCTCTGCGGGTCCGCGGCTGGAACGACACGGGAGGCAGCGATGGGTGACGGCTCGATTCACGTGGAAACGGGCGGCCTCACCGAGTTCGCCGGGGACGTGCGGTTCTATGCCGAGCAGGTGGACCCGCTGGATGTGGATCGGTCCAAGCAGTCGTTCTCCGCGGGCATCACCTTCGGCACCAAGAACGCCAGCGAGGCTGTGCTGCAGGCCAAGGAGAACTACGCGAAGGCGCTTGCCAACTCGCTCACCAATCTGACCAGGTTCGTTGAGGCGGCGCGGATTTTGGCCGTGGCGGCCGAGCAGGCAGCCAAGGACTTCAGTGCCGTGGACGATCAGTCCGCGCGGAGCATCAACAACATCAATTACATGCTGACGACCGCCACGGACCAGGCTCAGGCAGCCCGCTATCCCGACGGCCGGCCGCTGACCGACACCCGAGACGACGGGGAGACTTCGTGAGTGACGGCACGTTTCTCCCCAGCGGAAAGACCGCGTGGTCGGCCTACAACACGCCGCGGATCTGGGCGATGGTCGAGAACGAGGACGACCCCGAATCCTGGCGCCAGGTCGCGGCGCTGGGGTCGATGGCGGGACTGCTGAACGATCAGCGCAAGCGGCTGGAACTGGCCAAGGAAGCCCTCATCGAGGCGTGGCCTCCGGGGAAGAACAAGGCTGCGGCGGCGTTCGTCGACATGATCGACGACCTGCTCTTCAACATGGCGGAGAACAAGACGATCGCCGATTCGAACGCTGGCGCGCTGGGTCAGGTGCTCGAAGCGCTTCGGCAGGCGAAGGTGAAGGTCGAGCCGCTGTACCGGTCGTATCTCGAGAAGAACGACGACTGGGTGCCTGGCTGGTGGGACAATGCCGAGGACGAACTCGATGAAAAGGCGCGCGAGCAGATGCGCTACGCCGAGAACATCGTGGCTCAACCCGACA
>NZ_QHHV01000154.1:0-28187 GCF_003947245.1 Actinoplanes sp. ATCC 53533
CGCCGGGCGAGCGAGGAGACGTCCAGGATCAGGCCGACCTTGCCGTCGCCCAGGATGGTGGCGCCGGCGTACAGGCCGATGTCCTTGAACCTGCTGTTGAGCGCCTTGACCACCACTTCCTCGGTGTTCAGGACGCGGTCCACGACCAGGCCGAAGCGGCGCCCGTCGGCGTGCAGCACCATGATGTAGACGCCCTGGTCACCGCCGACGTCGAGGCCGAGCGTCCGGTCCAGCCGGACCAGCGGCAGCAGCTTGCCGCGCAGCCGGTAGACCGGCGCGCCGGAGGCGTACTCGATCTTCGTGGACTGGCCGTCGATGAAGACCAGCTCCAGCACGGCCACCTGCGGCACCACGTAGCGCTGGTCGCCGCAGTCCACGGTCAGCGCCTGGATGATGGCCAGGGTGAGCGGGATGGTGAGGCGCCAGACCGTACCCTCGCCCAGCGTCGAGTCGACGCTGACCGCGCCGCCGATCCGCTCGATGTTGGTCTTGACGACGTCCATGCCGACGCCGCGCCCGGACACGTTGGTCACCTTGGCGGCGGTGGAGAAGCCCGGCTGGAAGACCATCGCCATGATCTCGCGCTTGTCCATCGTGGCGACCTGCTCGGCGCGCAGCAGGCCCTTCTCGATCGCCTTCGCGGCGATCCGCTCCACGTCGATGCCCGCACCGTCGTCGGCCACATCGACCGCGACGTGCCCACCCTCGTGGTACGCGCGCAGCGTCAGCGTGCCCTCGGCCGGCTTGCCGGCGGCGACCCGCTTGTCGGCCTCTTCGATGCCGTGGTCCACCGCGTTGCGCACCAGGTGGGTGAGCGGGTCCTTGACGGCCTCGAGCAGGCTGCGGTCGAGCTCGGTCTCCTTGCCCTCCATCACCAGCTCGACCCGCTTGCCGAGCGACTGGCTCAGGTCCCGGATGACCCGGGGCAGCTTCGACCAGATGTGCTCGATCGGCTGCATCCGGGTCTTCATGATGCCCTCTTGCAGCTCACTGGTGATCATGCCGAGCCGCTGGGCGACGCGGACCAGGCCGGAGTCGCCGGTCTCCATCACGCCGCGGACCAGCTGGTTGCGCGCGAGGACCAGCTCACCGACCAGGTTCATCAGGCCGTCCAGCAGGTCGACGTCGACCCGGATCGCGCTGTCGGCGACGCTGCGCTTCGGTGCCTGGGCCTGCAGGGCCTCGTTGACCGCCGCCGGGGCCGCCTTGCCCTCCTCGAGCAGGATCGCGCCGAGTTTGCGCTCGTCGCCCTCGAGCTGTTGCTGCAGCGCGGAGCCGACGTCGCTGGGCGCCGCGGCGCCGGACTCGACGAGCATCTCGCCGAGCGGCTTCCGCTGCCCCTCCACCGGCTCGGGCGCCGCGCGCACGGGCGTCTCCACCAGCGGCACCGGCGCCTCGGCCGGCTTCGCGGCCTCCGCCGGTGCGGCGGCCTCGCCGGGCGCGTTCATCTGGGCGTGTACGGCGGTGATGATGCTGTCGACGTCGACGTCGCCCTCGTTGCCGTCCTGCTCGATCGACTCCAGCAGCGAGCGCACGCCGTCGATCGTGGCGAGCAGCGTCGTGATCGTGGTCGGCGTGACCGGCTGGACGCCGTCCCGCAGGCGCGACAGCAGCGACTCGCCGGCGTGCGCGAGCGTCTCGAGCCGGCTGAACGCCAGGAACCCACTCGTGCCCTTGATGGTGTGGATTGCCCGGAAGATACGTGAGATCAGGTCACGCGATCCCGGCTCCTGTTCGAGAGCGACGAGATCCCGGTCGATCTGATCCAGGTTCTCATGGCTCTCCATGAGGAATTCGCCGACGATCTCGCCAAGGTCTTCCACGGACTACCTCCTGCTCGTTTCCCCATGCTGTTCATCGACCTCCCGGCTCCTCACCTGAGGACACCCGGACTGCTACCACCGCCGGCTCATCCAATGAATTCGCATTGGTTTTCCGCCGCGGGTCGGCTCAGGTGTCACCACCCGGGCGGCGGTAGCGGTAACCGAAACCGCGCACAGATTCGATCGGCGAGTCCTCGGGATCGGTCCAGCCGAGCTTGCGACGCAGCCGCAGGACGGCGAACTTGACCCGCTCCTGGCCGATGCCGGTCGGGTCGTCCCAGGCCTGGGTCAGCAGCTGATTCGGGCTGAGCACCGCGCCCGCGTGCCGGACCAGCGCGTTGAGCAGCCGGAACTCCGTGGGGGTGAGGCGCTTCTCGTCGCCCTTGACGTAGACCCGGCGCTTGGTCGGGTCCAGGTGCACCAGCCCGTCGTCGTAGATCTGGCTGGCCCAGCTGTTCTGTGCCCCGGACGAGCGGCGCAGCAGCGCCTCGACCCGGGCGAGCAGTTCGTTGTTCGCGAACGGCTTGGTGAGGTAGTCGTCCGCGCCGCCGCGCAGGCCGCGGACCTTCTCCGCCTCCTGGCCGTGCGCGGTCAGCACCAGCACCGGTACGTCCGAGACGTCGCGCAGTCGTTCGAGCACCTGCCAGCCGTCCATCTCCGGCAGGCCGACGTCGAGCACCACCAGGTCGGGGTGTTCGGCGTACGCCTCCTTGAGGCCGGTACGGCCGTCACCGGCATGCGCTACCTCGTAGCCGGCGCGGCTGAACAGCAACTTCAGGGCCAACGCGATGTCCGGGTCGTCCTCGACCACAAGCAATCTGCTCATGCTCCCATCACCATGACCCTCCGCCGTTGCGTCGCCTGACGCGGCTGCCCGGCCCGGCACGGCACGCGCGGCATCGGTCAGCGTCTTGCTTGCGCCCCCCGCGACCGCGGACGACGAAGATGAAATGTTCAAAACCACGATAGCGTGACGTGTCGGTTCATATACGGAAAGTTATAGTTCAGCGTGCGCTTCCGCTTCCGGGGCCGATCGGTGGACCACCGATGAGCCCCGTCCCCCCTCCCGCGCCCCCGGTTCTGTCGGGAGGCGCGCTGCAGCCACGCTTCCTCACCGTCATCTCGCACGAACTGCGGACGCCGCTGACCACCATCGCCTCCTTCACCGAGAGCCTCGACACCGACGACCTGGCACCGACCGAGCGCTCGGTCGCGCTGGCCGCCGTCCGGCGCAACACCGACCGGATGCTCACCCTGGTCGAGGACCTGATGCTGGTGACCCGGCTGCAGACCGGGGACCTGGAGCTGCGGCCGGCCCCGGTGGACCTTCCCGCGCTGATCCACGAGGCCGCCGAGCTGCTGGCCAGCCGGGAGCCGTACACGGCGGCGACCGTCCAGGCCGGCGCCGGACCGCCGCTGTCGGTCGACGCGCCGCTGCTGCGCGACCTCTTCTACGCGGTGGTCGGCACGGTGGCCAGCGGGGCGGCGGACCGGTCGGCCACCGTGAGCGCCACGGCCGGGCCGGCGGGCTGGGCGGTGCGAGTCACCGCGCGACAGGCCGAGCAACTGACCGACGAGCACCTGATGGCCGGGATGCTGGCCACCCCGGACCCACCGCACCGGCGGCGCAGCACCGCCGTCTGGATGCTGCTCGCGGAGGCGATCGCCGCCCGGCACGGCGGCTCGGTGCGGCTGACATTCGACCCGCAAACGGGCGCGGGCGCCGAGATCGACCTTCCGCTGATCATCCCCTCAGGCTGACACGGACCTCGCAATCGTTCGTCGGAAACGGCGAAAGAAGGGACGTACACCCGAAAAGCCGATCCGATTACGATGCCGGGCGACAGGCGCCCGGCCGTGGACCGGGAGGCAGCACCTTGTTGGATTCCGTACGTCGTCTCGCCCTTGTCACGGCCGTACCGATCGCCCTGCTCGGGCTCGCCGCGGCGCCCGCGCACGCCGAGCCCGCGGCCCCCACGACCGCGACCGGGCCGGTGCGGACCGGCCCGACGACCGAGCAAGTCCTCGGCGCGGAGGTGGTCACGCTGACCAACGAGGAACGGGTACGCGCCGGGTGCCCCGCGCTCACCGTGGACGAGGAACTGACCGTCGCCTCCGTCCGGCAGAGCCACTACATGGCCGCCACCGGCGACTTCGGCCACTTCGGCTGGCGCGGCTCGACCTTCCAGTCCCGGTCGCTGGCGGCCGGCTACCCGGCGGTGGCCGGCGAGAACGTGGCCTACGGCTTCGCCAACTCGGCCGAGGTCATGGCCGCCTGGATGGCCAGCCCGCCGCACCGCCGGAACATCCTGAACTGCGCCGTGAAGTCGTTCGGCGCCGGTGTCCAGCAGGCCGTCAACGGCACCTACTACTGGACACAGGTCTTCGGCTGGCGCTGACTCGCTACGGCCCTTGCTACAGCCCTTGCTACAGCCTCGCTACAGCGAGCAGTTGATCAGGACCGGTTCGGGGTGCAGAACGACACCGAACCGGCCCCGTACCCCGTCGCGGATCTCGCGGGCCAGGCCCAGCAGGGCCGCCGTGGTGCCGCCGCCGCGGTGAGTCAGGGCCAGCGTGTGCTTGGAGGAGATCGCCACGCCGCCGGTGCCGCCGTACCCCTTGCCGAAGCCGGCCTTCTCGATGAGCCAGGCCGCCGGCACCTTGACCGTGCCGTTCGGGGCCGGCCAGCTCGGCGGCTCGCCGGCGTCGACCAGGCGGTCCTGGACGCGCGCCCACTCCTGGGCGGAGAGCACCGGGTTGGTGAAGAAGGAGCCCACCGAGCGGGTGTCCAGGTCCTCGGGGTCGAGCACCATGCCCTTGCTGGCCCGCAGCTTCAGCACCGTCTCGCGGACCTGGCCGGCGCTCACCCGCTCGCCGGCCTCGACGCCGAGGTGCCGGCCCAGTTCGGCGTACCGGATCGGGGCGGAGCCGGCGGACTCCGCCAGCCGGAAGTCGACCTCCAGGACCAGCCAGCGGTCGTTGTGCTTGAAAATGCTCGACCGGTATGCAAAACCGCACTCCGGCAGCGACAGCACCCGCATCCTGTCGTCGTCGCGGTCGTAGACGTGCACCGCCTCGATGGTGTGCGCGACCTCCTGACCGTACGCGCCCACGTTCTGGATCGGTGTCGCGCCGGCCGAGCCCGGGATGCCCGAGAGCGCCTCCAGTCCGGACAGTCCGCGTTCCAGGGTGTGCGCGACGAAGTCGTCCCAGGGCTCGCCCGCGGCCACCCGCACCAGCGCGCCCCCGGCGCCCCGCTCGACCACCCGCACACCCCGCGTGCGGAGCAGCAGAACCGTGCCGGGAAAGCCATCGTCTCCGATCACGACGTTGCTGCCGCCCGCGAGCACCAGGATCGGTTGCCCCTTCCGGGCAGCACCCCGTACGGTTGACACCGCTTCGTCCGGTTCGGTCGCGACAGTCAATGTGCTTGCCGGTCCGCCGAGGCGTAGCGTCGTGTACGCCCCCAGCGAACTGGCACGCACGGCGGATGCGGCGGTTGGTTGGTCAGCACTAACGTCAGGCACGACGTTCACCCTAGGCCGCGGGCCCCGCGTGGAAACCGGTGGTCCTCCTCGAGCGGGAGAAGGCTGATGAACAGGCTGCACGCGACGAAGGACTTCTGGCTCGCCGCCTTGCGCGCTGACGGGCCGGCCTTCCAGGATGCCGTCGCCCGGACCGGCCCGGAGGCCGTGGTGCCCTCGTGCCCCGGCTGGACGGTCGCCGATCTCACCGAGCACCTCACCACCCTGCTGCGCTGGGTGCGTGAGCTGGCGCCGCGCGGGGTGATCGACCGGCCCGCCGACCGGGTCGTCCCCGAGCCGCGGCCCGCGTGGCCGGAGGCGCTCGACCTGCTGCGCCGGGAGCTGACCGGCACCGTCGAGACGCTCGACTCGCTCGACCCCGACCTGCCGAGCTGGAGCTGGCCCACCCAGGCCCGCAAGGCCGGCTTCTGGCAGCGCCGGATGGCCCACGAGGTCTCCCTGCACCGCTGGGACGCCCAGTCTTCAGTCGATTCGAGGGCGGTGGCGGGGCGGTCGGATGGGGAGTCCGCGGCCGGCCGGGCCGCCCCGATCGAGACCAAGCTCGCCGCCGACGGGGTCAACGAGGTGCTGGACACCTGGCTGCCCGCCGGCCGCCGCAAAGGCCCGACCGACATGCACGGCGTCGTGCATCTCGTCGCCACCGACGCCAGTTATGAGTGGTTCGTCCGGCTCCGCGGCGCGGGCATCGCGCTGCTCGACACCGGGACGATCCTCGACAGCGACGACCACCACCCGCGGGCCGAGGCCACCGGCACGGCGAGTGACCTGCTGCTCTCCCTGATGGGCCGGATCGATCCGGACAATCTGGTCGTCACCGGCGACCGGCGCCTGTTCAGCGCGCTACGGGCGGGTTGAGTCTCCTACCTCGGAAAAGGGATTCCGCAACTTCCGGATGACTCCCGATAAGGCGAATGGCTCTACGCTGTACCGGTTAAGGGCGACCGCTTCCGGCCGCCCGTCATAGTCCCGCCGCTGATCAAAGCCGGTCGGCGCGGCCCGGCACGGCAGCGGCGGATCATGCAGGGAGCGGTGAAGGATGACGGCAACCGTCTCGGTGGAATCGAGCGAAGATCCGCTGGCATCGGGGGTACGGTTCCCGGACAGCTTCGTCTGGGGCGCCGCAACGGCGTCGTACCAGATCGAGGGCGCGGTGAACGAGGACGGCCGGGGCCCGTCCATCTGGGACACCTTCAGCCGTACGCCCGGACGGGTGTACGCGGGGCACACCGGTGACGTGGCGTGTGACCACTACCACCGGTATGTCGAGGACGTCGCGCTGATGGCCGACCTCGGCCTGGCCTCGTACCGGTATTCGATCGCCTGGCCACGGATCCAGCCCGACGGCATCGGCCCGGTCAACACCCGGGGCCTGGATTTCTACGACCGGCTGACCGACGAGCTGATCGGCAAGGGCATCGACCCGGTCGTCACGCTCTATCACTGGGACCTGCCGCAGGCCCTCGAGAACCGCGGCGGCTGGACGGTCCGGGAGACCGCGGAGGCCTTCGCCGAGTACGCCCAGATCGTGCACGCCCGCCTCGGCGACCGGGTCCGCACCTGGACCACGCTCAACGAGCCGTGGTGCTCGGCCTATCTGGGCTACGGCAACGGCGTGCACGCGCCCGGCATCCAGGACCCGGCCTCGGCCTTCAAGGCCGTGCACCACCTGCTGCTCGGCCACGGGCTCGCGGCGCGCGCGCTGCGCTCGGCCGGGGCGCAGAGCGTCAGCATCACCCTGAACCCGACCGCGGTCGCGCCGCTCGACCCGGCCAATCCCGCCGACGTCGACGCCGCCCGGATCGTCGACGGGGTCGGCAACCGGATCTTCCTCGACCCGCTGCTGCGCGGGGCGTACCCCGACGACGTACGCGAGATCATGGCCCGCTTCGCGGACCTCTCCTACATCCGCGACGGCGACGAGGCGATCATCAACGCCCCGATCGACGTGCTCGGCGTCAACTACTACACGCCCACCTACGTGTCGGCGAAGCCCGGTCAGCCCGCCTCCCTCGACACCCCGGGCAGCGAGGGCATCGCCTTCCGCAAGCCGGTCGGCCCGATCACCGACATCGGCTGGCAGATCGAGCCGGCCGCGCTCACCCGGCTGCTCAACCGCCTGCACGACGACTACGGCGTGCCGATGATGATCACGGAGAACGGTGCCGCGTACCCGCAGGGGCCGTCACCGGAGGACGGCGCGGTGCACGACACCGACCGGGTCGCGTACCTCGACTCGCATCTGCGAGCGTGCCTCGATTCCATTTCCCACGGCGTTGACCTTCGGGGATACTTCGCCTGGTCGTTGATGGACAATTTCGAATGGGCCGAGGGGTACGCCAAGCGGTTCGGCATCGTGCACGTGGACTACACCACGCAGCGCCGGGTGCCCAAGGACAGCGCGCGGTGGTATCAGGAGGTGATCCGGCGCAACGGTCTCACCGACCAGGGCCGGATCGGGGAGTGAGCTGATGGTGACGCGGGAGCGACCGACCCTCGAGGCGGTGGCGAGGCGCGCCGGCGTCTCAAGGGCGACCGTCTCCCGCGTCGTCAACGGGTCGACCACGGTCGCCGTGGCGATCCGGGAGGCGGTGCACCTGGCCGTCGCCGAGCTGGGCTACGTGCCGAATCAGGCCGCGCGGAGCCTGGTCACCCAGCGTACGGAGTCGATAGCGCTGATCCTGCCGGAGACGGCCAACCGGGTCTTCTCCGACGACCTGTTCTTCCCCGCGGTGATCCGCGGCGTCAGCATGGAGCTCGAGGCGGCGGACAAGCAGCTCGTGCTGATGATGGCCGGCTCGGCGGCCAGCCACGACCGGGTCGAGCGCTATGCGATGGCCGGCCACGTCGACGGCGTCATGTTCGCCTCGATGCACGGCGCCGACCCGCTGCCCGGGACGCTGGCCAGGCTCGGCATCCCGGTGGTGTGCAGCGGCCGCCCGATGACCCCGGCCGAGCTGCCGGTCCCCTACGTCGATGTGGACCACGTCGGCGGCGTCGGCAAGGCCGTCCGGCACCTGATCGGCACCGGCCGGCGGCGGATCGCCACCATCGCCGGGCCCCAGGACATGATCGCCGGCATCGACCGGCTCACCGGCTATCAGGACACGCTGCGCGAGGCCGGGCTGACCGAGCACGTGGCCTTCGGCGACTTCACCCGCGATTCCGGCCTGCGGGCGATGCGCCGGCTGCTCACCGAGAACCCGGAGCTCGACGCCGTCTTCGTCGCGTCGGACATGATGGCCCACGGCGCGCTGCAGGCGCTGAAGGACGCCGGCCGGCGGGTTCCGGCGGACGTCGCGGTGATCGGATTCGACGACTTCGAGATCAGCCGGCTCAGCGATCCGCCGCTGACCACGGTCCGGCAGCCGATCGTCGACATGGGCCGCACCATGGCCCGGCAGATGCTCGGCCTGGTCAACGACAGGCCGGACGTCCCCGACGCCGTAGTGCTCCCCACCGAGTTGGTCGTGCGCGCCTCCGCCTGATCCGGCTCAACCCTCGGCCGACAGGCCCGGCACCTTGCCCTCCGCCGGCAAACCCGGCGCCTAGCCCTCCGCCGACAGGCCCGGCGCCTAGCCCTCCGCCGACAGGCCCGGCGCCTAGCCCTCCGCCGGCAAGCCCGGCCCTTTGTCCTCGGCCGGCAAGCCCGGCATCCTGCCCTCCGCCGGCAAACCCGGCCCCTTGCCCTCGATCGGCAGGCCCAGGACCCTGCGGGAGAGCAGCGTGCCGCCGGCGACCGCCGCCGGCATCAGCAGCACGGCGCCCAGCGGGATCAGGAAACAGGCGAAGACGGCGACCCCGAAGCCCAGCGCCATCGGCCGCCTGCCCCGCAGGGCCGCCCGGCGATGGCGCAGCCGCCGGCCACGGCGCTGGAACGGAACCCCGGTCAGCTCGACGGCGAGCAGCCAGCCGGCCACCGAGCCACCGACGACCGGGACGACCGTCTGGCCGACCACCGGAATGAAGCCGGCCAGGAACAGCGGGACGCCGAGGAGCACGGAGAGGCCGATCAGGCGCAGCGAGTCGACCAGGCTGCGGGCCAGCGAGCGACCCAGCGACACCTCGACCTCGTCGGGCACCCCGCCGTAGCGGGCCTCCACCATGCCGGAGATCTTCTCGTAGAACGGGTCGCCGACCAGCAGCGTCACCGCGGTGAAGGTGAGCACGCCGATCAGGCCGCTGAGCCCGAGCAGCGCCGCGCCGGCGATGACCCGGATCAGGTCGCGCCAGCCGGCCGACCAGTCGTCGGCGAACCAGGTGACCCAGGCCGCCAGGTCGGAGATGAAGGTGATCAAGGCGATCAGGGCGGCGGCGTACAGCACGCCGGAGATCACGGCGGGCAGCAGGCCGAGGCCGAGCATCCGGGGACTGCGCAGGACCAGGCCCAGTCCGCGGCCGAGCAGGCCGGCGCCGGCGGCGAAGTCGCGCACTGCGCTGCCGGTCGCCGCAGCGCCCCGGCTGGCCACGGACCGCAGTTCAGAGTCACCCACGGTCCGGGAGCTTAGCCGCGTGACGCCCGGTTAGGACCCCCGGACCAGCCGGGCCGCTCCGAGGCCGGAGGTGTCCGGTTCGACGCTTGCCGACGGCGCGGTCGCCGACGGGCTCGGCGGCGTGGTGATGATCGAGGTCGGGGTCGGCACCGGCGGCAGCAGCGTCAGGCCCGGTTCCGGTTCGCCGGAACCGGCGATGGCGGACGGCGGGGTGCTGCTCGGCGCCGTACTGGGTCTGGTCGCACCGGGGATGCCGGGCAGCGCCGACTCCACCGCCACGGCCACCGCCACCGGCTTCGGCGACCTGGGTGACCAGTCAAGGACCGAGGGCGTGGCCGGGGTGGCGCCCCGCGCCGGCGCGGCGCCGATCCCGCCGGCCCCGCCGGGAGCGCTCACCGGAGGAGGTGCGGGGGCCGGGGTGCCGACGGTCCAGCCGACGGTGACGGCAAACGGCAGGCCGAGGGCGACAACGCTGAAAAAGATCGATCTGGGGGAGAACCGCACGCATCATCACCGGATCGGGCGCCCGAAAAGTTACGGCGTAGCGGGGTCCGCCCCGAATTACCCGTCAATCGGCCGCTTGATCAGCCGCGCGCTGTCCCGGTACTGTCCATCGGCTCGCATCGAATGCGAACACCATTTCACGGGGAGCGACATGAATTCCGGACGACCTCGCGGTCTCGCCGCGATGCTGACCCTCGCCCTCGGGGCGGGCACGGTGACCGGCGCGGGCCTGTTCGGCTCGCCTGCCTGGGCCGAGGGCACCCTGACCGGCACCTACACCCTGGACAGCACCAGCATCTGGACGGGACAGCAGGTCACGCTGACCCAGGCCACACTGGAGGACAGCACCCCGGAGACCGTCGCCGAGCGCACGGTGAACTGGGGCGACGGCTCGCCCATCGAGACCCTGGCGGCGGACGCCGTCAAGGCGACGCACAAGTATGCCGCCAACGGCAGCTACCCGGTCACGGTCAAGCTGACGGACACGGACGCCGGCGAGGGCACGGCCACCATCACCAACGCCAGCTCGAACGTGCAGGTCGCCACCGCCGGCGGCGCCTTCCGGTTCAACGTGGCCTCGAACTGGACCTGGACGGGCGGCGGTGCCACCGCCAAGCTGCTGATCTCGCGCATGCCGGCCAGCGCGACCCGGGTCTGGGTGGACTGGGGCGACGGCAAGACCAGCCTGCTCGCCCGCACCCACACCTCGACGACGCACTATTACCCGGTCGGCACCTACGCCGCGAAGGTCACCCTGGAGAACGCCCAGGGCAAGACGACCGCGAAGGCCGCCGGCAGCTACACGGCGAAGGTCGACCGCACCGCCCCGAGCAGCGCGCTCAAGGTGCCGAGCAAGCCGAAGAGCGCGAAGTCCTGGAAGACGATCCAGGGCACGGCGAAGGACGGCCAGATCGGCATGGACTCGGTCGGCGTGCAGCTGTGGAAGTGGACCTCCACCAAGGACTACTACTACAACTTCAGCAAGAAGAAGTGGATCAGGTACACGCCGGGCAAGACCAAGATCCCGAACGCGGCCGTCTCCTGGCGCGGTGTGGACTCCAAGGGTGTCTGGAAGCTCACCGTGCCCGGTCTCTCGAAGGGCTACTACCTCGAGGTGGACCACGTGGCCGTGGACCGGGCCGGCAACGACAACGGCTGGAAGTTCAAGGTGCAGAAGCTCACCAGCTGAGCCCCGTACCCCCAGAAAGCCCGGACCGGTCGGTCCGGGCTTTCTCGCGTCAGGTGGGGTTGAGGAACGTCGAGATGCGTTCGCGGAGCTCTTTGCGGTGCGTCCAGAGCAGGGCCGGACGGTCGTATATCTGCAGCTCCGCATCCGGCAGCAGGCCGGCGAGGCGTTCGGCGACCGGCGCGGGGTGCACGTCGTCGCCGACACAGCCGATCACCAGCGCCCGGCCCGGGAACGCGGCCAGCACCGACTCGTCGGGCACCGCCGGCGCGCGCCACAGCGTGTCCAGCTCCGGGGCGAGGCCGTCGGTCAGCAGCTGCTCGACGCGCTGGCGCAGATAGCTCCAGCCGGTCGGCGTGTTGCGCACCGAGGGCGGCAGCTCCGGCTCGACGGCCTCGGCGACCAGGGCCGCCTCCCCCGACTCGACGGCGGCGAGCAGCCGGGCCAGCCGGGTCTCGGCCACCGGCGGCCGCACGCCGTCCAGCGCCGAGGGCAGATAGAGCACGATCCGCTCGAAGCGGTCGGGCGTGGCCGAGAGCAGCCGGCACAGTGCACCGGCACCCATGCTGACCCCGAGCGCGCGGCTCGCTCCGGCCCGGTCCGCGACGGCCCGCAGGTCCTCGGCGAGATCGGCGAAGCTCCACGGCCCGGGCGGCGCCTCGGAGCGGCCGTGCCCTCGAAAGTGGAAGAACACCCGGCGGCCGAGAACGGCGCTGCCCAGCGGGCGGGTGCCGGCGATGTCGCCGGCCAGCCCGTGCGCGAAGACGGTGACCGGCTCGCCGACCCCGGTGACCAGCTGCTCCAGCCGGCCGCCGTGCGGAGTCTCGATCAGCTGGGTGGGCGGCATCGGCAGGGTGGGCCGGCCGCTGCGCGGGGCACTGGGCCCGGGACCGGAGCTCCGCGGGCCACCGTCCGGGGGCGGCGGCCAGCGGAGGCGCTTCACCAGAAGCCCTTGCCGTCCGACAGGTCACGCAGGCCGGGCCGGACGTCGAGCAAATAGATCAGCGCCGCGGCCACGCCGACGAGGCCGAAGATGCCGGTGGCGCCGAGCAGCAGGGTCAGCACCATGCAGACGGCGAGAATCGCGAGCCACGCGCCCTTGGGCAGCGTCCCGATCGCCTGGAAGCCGTCGCCGCGCTGCGTGACGCAGTGGATAAAGGCGACGGCTTGCACGACCATCGAGCCGATAACCACGAGCACGTCGATGTAGAACTGGACGTCACGAAAGAACAGCGGCGCGCTGGAGACCATGACCGCCAGTCTATGCCGCAGGCCCCAGCTTGCGCCGGGGCCTGCGGATCAATCGCGTTCCGTGCCGCTACCTACTTGGTGGTCGGGCGGGTGGTGGCGCGCTTGCGCGGCTTCGGGGTCGCCGCGGCGGCCTCGACAGCCTTGGGCTCCTCGGTGGCCGCGATGTCGGCGTTGACCACGTCGGCGGCCTCGACCACGCCGGTGCCGACCACGCGCTCGCCGTGCGCGACCAGCGAGGTGTAGACGGCGACCGCACGCTCCTGCGCGGCGTGGGCGAACGCGGCAGCGCTGGCGGCGGCGCTCTCGCGCAGCTTGTCGAAGTCGGTGCTCGTCGCCGTGGTCTTGAGCGAGGTGGCGGTGGTGTTCGCCGTGTCGTTCGCGGTGCGCAGCGAGGCGACGGCGCGGTCGCTCAGCTCGGTCACGACGGCCGGCAGCTTGCGCAGCTGCTGGTAGGCCAGGTCACCGGCGCCGGCGGCGGCGTAGAGCGGGGCGGGGAAACGGGTCTTGGTCTGCTGGGTCATGATTTCTCCTCGGGCTGAGTGGTCTTGGGTGCGGGTGCGGTGCCGCCGTCGACGACCGCCACGTCGTGGATGACGGCCCGGAGGGCCTCGTCCTCGTCGGGCACGATCACACCGGGCACGCCGTCGCCGGGCGCGCCCTCGTCAGGCGTGGTCGCCGCCGGCGCCTGCCGGGCGGTCTCGTTGCGGAACGTCTCGTAGATCTGCGAGAGGGACTGCTTCTGGGCGATCGTCAGCTCGGGATCGACCGCGATGGCGGCCAGCACCCCCTGCTGTCCCTCGCCGTCGAGCAGGCCGGCACGCAGGTACATCGCGGGCGTCGACACCCGCAACGCGCTGGCCAGTTGCTGCAGCACCTCGGCGCTGGGCTTGCGCAGGCCGCGCTCGATCTGGCTGAGATACGGGTTGCTCACGCCCGCCCGGTCAGCGAGCTGCCGGAGCGAGATCTTCGCGGTCTGTCGCAGGTCACGGATGAACTCGCCGATGTCCTGGGGCAGATCCTTCGGTGCGGCCATGCATACGACGGTAGCCGGGACTGCTAGCTCTTGCAAGCAAACGCTAACAAGAGCTAGCGTGAAGCCCGTCACCAGGCGGCGCGAACCTCACCCACCCGCACGCCGCCACCGATCACCGGCACGGTCGCCAGCTCGTCGAGCACCGGAGCCGTGAGGCCGAGCCGGCGCAGCGCGGACACCAGCACCGGCATCCGGGCCCGCATGGCACCGTCACCCACCTTGATCGCCACCGCGCCGACGCCCGCGACGGCCACCGCGAGCACTCCCTCGGCACCGCCCTTGGCCAGCAGCCCGGGCACGCCCCGCATCAGCAGGGTGTCGTCCTCGCCGGTGCCCGCCACCAGCTCCGGGTCGGTGCGCATCGTGTCGGCCACCAGCCGCTCGAAGGAGGTCGGCGGCGCGTCCACCAGCCGCTGGAAGCCCCGCGCCAGCGCGGTCAGCGAGACGGCGAAGCACGGCGCGCCGCAGCCGTCGATGCCGGTCGCCGCGATCGGCTCACCGGCCAGCTCGCTCACCGCGTCGGCCAGCGCGACCTGCAGCGGGTGCTTGGCGTCGCGGTAGTCCTCCAGCGACCAGCCGTTCACCACGCAGGTGGCGAGCATCCCGGCGTGCTTGCCGGAGCAGTTCATCAGGATCGGCGTAGCGCCGCCGCCGTCGCGCAGCACGATGTCCCGCTCGAGCTCCGACGACGGCAGCGCCGGCGGGCAGCGCAACGCGCTCTCGTCCAGCCCGGCCGTGGCCAGGATCTGCCGGGTCCGGGCGACGTGGAACGGCTCACCGAAGTGGCTGCCGCTGATCAGCGCGAGATCGGCCGGCTCGGCGGTCCGCAGGCCCGCGCGGAGCATCCCGACGGTCTGCAGCGGCTTGTTGGACGACCGCGGGAAGGACGGGCCGGCGACGTCACCGACGGCGGCGACCACCCGGCCGGCGGCGTCCAGCACGACCACCGAGCCGTAGTGCACGGACTCGACGAAGCCGGAGCGTACGACCTCGGCGAGGATCATCGGGGCGTCACCCCGAGCAGCTCGCGCGCCTCGGCGGTGGTCAGCGGCGGGCGCTGGGCGAGCTGGGCGAAGCCGACCGCCCGGGCCACGAGCTGCATGTTCGACTCCACGGGGCGGCCCTTCGCGTAGGTGACGGTGTCTTCCATGCCGACCCGCAGATGCCCGCCCGCGGACAGCGATGCCAGCATCACCGGGATCGTGCTGCGGCCGATGCCGGTGGCGGAGAACGTGGTGCCCGCCGGCAGGTCCCGGATCGCCTGGTGGCACGCGACCAGCGCGGCGGCTGTGCCGGGCATGCCGCCGGGCACCCCCATCACCAAGTCGACGTGCACATGCCCGCCGTGCGGCAGGCCGTGCTGGGTGAGCAGGCGCTGCAGGGTGGTGAGCTGGCCCAGGTCGAAGATCTCGTACTCGGGCACGATGCCCTTGTCGCGCATCCGGGTGTGCAGGTCGACGATGAACTCCCAGCGGTTCAGGAAGACGCCGTCACCGAAGTTGACCGTGCCCATCGTGCAGGAGGCCATCTCCGGCCCCGCGTCCAGCACGGCCAGCCGGTCGGCCTCGGGATCGGTGACCGCGCCGCCCGAGGAGAGCTGCACGATCAGGCTGGTCGACTGCCGCAGCGCGGCCACGGTCTCGCGCAGCCGGCCCTGGTCCAGGGTCGGCTCGGCCGCGTCGTCGCGGATATGCACATGCACGATCGCGGCGCCGAGCGCCTCGCACTCCTTCGCGGTCGCCACCAGCTCGTCGATCGTCACCGGCAGCGCGGGTACGGCTGCCTTACTGCTCTCCGCGCCGGTGGGCGCGACAGTGATGAGGGTCCCGGTCATCCCGCGATCCTGCCATGCCGGTTGCCCTCAGGGGACGTCGATGGCCGCGGCTGATTCCCCGACCAGCAGGGACGCGTCGTCGGCGACGTTGCGCTTGACCACCGCCAGGGCGATCATGCCCAGCTCGTAGTGGCGTACGCCGGTGCCGACATAGCCGACGGCCCGGCCGTCCAGGGTCACCGGAGTGCCCTGCGCGGGCGGCTGGTCGGTGGCGATCCCGTCGAGGTGCAGCAGCACCAGGCGACGCGGCGGCTTGCCCAGGTGATGCACCCGGGCGATGGTCTCCTGGCCCCGGTAGCAGCCCTTGTCGAGGTGCACGGCCGGCGCGACGAAGCCGGCCTCGGACGGGATCGTCCGGTGGTCGGTCTCCCAGCCCAGCCGCGGCAACCGGTGCGCCACCCGGACCGCCTCGTATGCCCACAGCCCAGCCCTCGGCACGTCGGCCAGCAGCGCGAGCACAGCCTCCAGCGACGAGCGCGGCACGAGCAGGTCGACACCGAGCGCACCGCGGCGCGCCAGGGCACCGTCGCCGAACGGGCGCACGTCGTAGAGCGCGGTCGGCTCGGCCGGCACCGTGCCGGCGGCGAACTTGGGGCCGGGCACGTCGAAGACCCGCGGCTCATCCAGCGCGACGCCGAGATGCTCCCGCGCCGCGGCCACGGCCTGCGGCCCGACCAGGGACAGCACGGCGATCTCGGCCGTCGCGTCACGCGGCTCGACCTTGGTGAAGAAGCGCATCATCTCGAGGTATTTGAGCAGGCCCGCGCCGGTGCCTGGCTCGGTGTCCAGCCAGGCGGTGGTGCCGTCCTCGGCGACCAGGGCGTGCTGCTCGACGTGCCCGTGCGGGGAGAGCACGAGCAGCTCGGTGCCCTGCCCGGCGCGCAGGTCGCTCAGGTGCTGGGTGGTGAGGGTGTGCAGCCAGCTCGCCCGTTCCTCGCCCGGCACGGCCAGCACGTCACGGTTGGAGCGATCGACCAGGCCCACCGCCGTGTCGAGGATGCGCTGCTCGCGCATCGGGTCGCCATAGTGGGCCGGCACCCCGGCGTCGGCCGACGCGGGCTCCAGCTCCTCGATCAGGACCGTGGTCATTGCTGCTCCTTGCAGTCGCCGCAGACGCCGAACAGGGACACGTGCCCCACGTCGACCCGGAAGTTGCGGTCCCGCTGCAGCTGCTCGGTCACGGGCTGCATCACGCTGGGATCGACCTCGTCGATCGAGCCGCAGTTGCGGCAGACGAGATGGACGTGCTGGTCCTCGCCCGCCCGGTGGTAGGTCGGGGACCCGTGCGACAGATGCGTGTGGCTGACCAGGCGCAGATCCTCGAGCAGCTCGAGGGTGCGGTAGACGGTGGTGATGTTGACGCCCGCGGCACGCTCCCGCACGGTGTGATGGATCTGCTCGGGAGTCGCGTGGCCCAGCTCGTGCACCGCCTCCAGAATCAGCTGGCGCTGCGGAGTGAGTCGCAGGCCGCGTTCCCGGAGCATTTCGGCAAGGGAAGAGGAGGACACACTTAGAGCATAGTTCGCGCGACTAACCGCCGACGCGGAGCAGCCTCGCCGACAGGTGCGGAGCCAGCGTCTTGCCCATGCCGGACATCTCGTGGGCGTAGAGCAGCGCCCCGTCGACGATGCCGAACAGCCGGTGCCCCGCCGTGACCTCCTGGGCGGACGGCGTGCGGACGACCGCGTCCGTCACCATCTCCAGCCGCGTGCCGCTGACCCGCCCGATGTAGAGCTCCATCACGCCGTCCGGCGTCATCATCGTGGCTTCCATCTCGTCACCCGGCCGGTCGTTGACCAGCACGGGCCGCCACCAGCCGAGCTCCCGCTCGGCCATCCGGGCCGGCTTGGAGTCGGCGTCCAGGATCCAGGACCGCGACTCGTACGCCAGGAACGGCCGCCCGTCGTGGCTGATCCGCACCTCCTGCGCGAAGTCGAAGTCCTCGGGCGCCGGGAAGCCGCCCTGCCCGCGACCGCGCCACAGCCCGATGAACGGCAGCAGCCCCAGCAACGCGGGGTGCAGATCCGGCCCTTTCCGCAGGTCGTGGGTGTCCTCGAAGGGATACGCCTCGACCGGCGGCGCGTTCAGCCAGGGCGGTGGGCCCAGCGG
Organism: Actinoplanes sp. ATCC 53533; assembly: GCF_003947245.1. Classification (NCBI taxonomy): domain Bacteria; kingdom Bacillati; phylum Actinomycetota; class Actinomycetes; order Micromonosporales; family Micromonosporaceae; genus Actinoplanes; species Actinoplanes sp. ATCC 53533. The sequence goes on from NZ_QHHV01000154.1 coordinate 17,776, forward strand.
GTTTTCCGTCTCACTGCTCACCAGCGTCCCCTTGCAATGCGCATCGCCAGATAGCCCAAACCGCCCGCCAGCCCGCCGAACCCGGCGACCAGCAGACTCACGAACCCGATCTCCGTAACCATGACCGGCCCATCCTATGCTGACCGGTATGGCTCGCTTGCTCGTCGTCAAGGCAACCGCCGGCGCGGACGCCCCGGAGCGCTGCTCGCAAGCGTTCACCGTGGCCAGCACCGCTACCGCAGCCGGGGTGGAGGTGTCGTTCTGGCTCACCGGTGAGTCCACCTGGTTCGCCCTGCCCGGCCGGGCAGGGCAGTTCGAGCTGCCGCACGCCGCGCCGCTGCCGGACCTGCTCGACCTGCTGATCGGCGGCGGCCGGGTCACCGCCTGCACCCAGTGCGCGGCCCGCCGCGGCATCGGCCCGGAGGACGTGCTGCCGGGGATCCGGATCGCGGGCGCCGCGGTGTTCGTCGAGGAAATCATGTCCGACGGCGCCCAGGCGGTCGTGTACTAGCGAGGCGTGCAACCGGTCTGGTCTGTGCGGTGTGTATCTCGTTGTGCAACCACAGACCGGAAGCGGGGACCCATGGCCACCCGGAACACCGACGATTTCGACGCCTTCTATCAAGCGACGGCCCGACGCGTCGTGCTCTACCTCTTCGCGGTCTGCGGTGATCTGGCCGACGCGCAGGACATCGCGCAGGAGGCATACGCGCGGGCCTGGCAGCACTGGCCCAAGGTGGCGGGCTTCGAGAACCCCGAGGGCTGGGTGCGCGCGGTCGCCTGGCGGCTCGCCGCCAACCGGTGGCGGGGTGTCCGGCGGTGGTGGGCCGCGCAGGCGCGGATGGGTTCACCTGCCGTGGTGACTGCCAGCCCGTCGCCGGACCGGGTGGCCGTCGTCGCCGCCCTGCAGCAGTTGCCCGCCGCTCAACGGCAGGCGGTGGCCCTGCATTACCTGCTGGACATGTCGGTGAACGACATCGCGCTGAGCACCGGCGCTCCCGCCGGGACGATCAAAGCCCGGCTGTCCCGGGCCCGCACCGCGCTCGCCGGGCTGCTCGGCGACCACCCGCAGGAGGTCAGCGATGTCGCGTCCCGTTCGTGAGCGGATCGTCGAGCTCGAGAAGGATGTCGAGATGGTGCTGCTCGCCCCGGCCTCCGCCGTCCGGGCCCGCGGGCTGCGCCGGGCCCGTCGCCGCCGCGCCGGCACGGCAGTGGCCGCCACGGCCCTGGCCGCCGCGGCCGGCTTCGGGCTGACCGGTCTGCTCGGGCCCGGCGGCACTCCGGTCCCGGTCGCGACCCCGCAATCGCCTTCGCCGTTCGCGGGCACGGCGCGGCCGACCGGGTCGGCGAGTTGCCGGTATCCCGTCGACCTGTCTCTACCCGACAGTCCCGCCCGCATCGAGCTCCGGGTCTTTCCCGGTGCCGCCCCGGCCGGCCAGGCCGGCCCGGTGGTCCAAGAGCTCGGTGAACGCGGTTTCACCGCGAGGGACACCCCGGGCAGCGATCCGCGTGCCGAGGCCGCGGGGACGGCGGCGGTGGTGCGGTACGGGCCCGGCGCGGTCGGTGCCAGCACGCTGGTGCGGGCGCTGATCGGTGGCGACGTCGTGATGGCGTTCGATCCCGGCCGCGACGGCGAGGCCGTTGACCTGGTGCTCGGTGCCGACTTCCGCAGCCTGGCGACCCCGACCGAGATGAACCAGGCCCTGGCGCAGGCGGGAGAGCCGACGCGCCCGCCGGGGTGCTGACCGGGAGACACCCCGTCGCGGGGTCAGCGGCATCCGGTCGTCGCGGTGACCCGCGCGCTGGCCTCGCTGTCGCTGACCACCACGGACACACCCCCAGCCCGGTAGGCCCAGGCGTGCGGATCGGCCTGGATGATCACCGCTCCGGCGGCCACGCCCTGCACCGCGCGTCCGAGGTCGGCCGGGGCGGTCAGGCCATCGGCGGTGACCGTCCGGGCCGTACCCGCGCCGCCCGGGCAGGCCACCTCGCTGCTGGTGGCAGCCGTGCTGCTCGCCCGCAGCGCCTGCACGGCGGCGGTAAACGCGGGCGGAAGCTCGGTGGCGGCCACCGGCGCGGGGTCGAGATCCACTCCGTCGGCGAGCGGGCGGCACCCGGTGGAGACGACCAGGGTGAAGACCGTGGCATCGGATTGCGCGGTGGCATCCACGCCGACGAGGCTGCCGGCGTCGGCCCGCAGTCCGTACCTGGTGCCGGCGGCGTTCTTCCGTACGGTGGCCGCGTACTCAGCAGGCAGGGCCTCCGCGATCGCCTTCAGCGTGCCCGGCACCTGGTTGGCGCGGACCCGGACAGTGACCTCCCGGCTCGCGTCGACCCCGTCCCACACCGGCGTGAGGGTGCAGCCCCGGTCGAAGCTCAGCTCGCCCAGGGTGACCGTCCGATCGTCGCCGTCCGCGGCGGCGAGCACGACCCCGGTGGCCCGCTGCAGAATCGGCAGCGCGTCGGCGATATCCCGCTGCTCGGGGACGGTGGGCGGATCGTTGCGAACGGACCAGACAGCCAGGCCGGCGAGCAGCAACGCCCAGACCACCACGATACCGATCAGCCACCAGCGCCGCCGGCGCCGCGGCAAGGGTGGCGGCGCGACATAGGGATACCCGGGGGCGGTCACGGCAGCCATGCTCGCACGCCGCGGCACGGGCCCACCGATCCGGTGCGGCCTTGCTCCCCGCTCAGACTGCGGTGATCGGTTCACCGCCGGCAGACCGCCATAGCGGCCGGGACGTGCGGTCCGGACATAGCCGTTCTCGTCGATCACCGGGCGGACGGCGCTCGTCTGCCCCCAGCACACGAACGGCACAGGGCGGGACCCCGTTCGGGTCCCGCCCTGTGCGACAGAGCGTGGGTCAGGAGTTGACGGTGACGCCGACCTCGTTCACGCCACGGGCCGCGTCCACGGCCAGGTCGCCGTTGCCGTGCCGGGACAGGGCCCGCAGGGTCCAGGAGCCCGGGGCCGCGAAGAAGCGGAACACGCCCTCCGGGGAGGTCACCACTTCCGCCGTGAACTCGCCGGTCGAGTCGAGCAGGCGAACGTACGCGCCGCCCACCGCCTCACCCTCGGCGTTGGTCACGATGCCCGTGATCACGGTCTCTTTCTCGAGGTTGACACTGGCCGGGATGGGAGCCGACTGGTCGGGCGCGGCGCATCCGTCCGCGATGTTCGAGGTGGAGGTCATGGTCACGCCTTTCCGGGCTCGTCGCCGAGCGCGATCGGCACGCCGATGAGCGAGCCGTACTCGGTCCAGGAACCGTCGTAGTTCTTCACGTTCTGCTGACCGAGCAGTTCCTTGAGCACGAACCAGGTGTGCGAGGAACGCTCGCCGATCCGGCAGTAGGCGATGGTGTCCTTGCTGCCGTCCAGGCCGGCGTCGCCGTAGATCTTGGCGAGCTCGTCGTCGGACTTGAAGGTGCCGTCCTCGTTGGCCGCCTTGCTCCACGGCACGCTGAGCGCGGTCGGGATGTGGCCGCCGCGCTGCGACTGCTCCTGCGGCAGGTGCGCCGGTGCGAGCAGCCGGCCCGCGAACTCGTCGGGGCTGCGCACGTCGACCAGGTTCTTCACGCCGATGGCCTGCACGACCTCGTCGCGGAACGCGCGGATCGACAGGTCCGGCGCGGACGCCTGGTACTGCGTCGCCGGCCGGGCCGGGACGTCCTTCGAGTACGGGCGGGCGTCGAGCTCCCACTTCTTGCGGCCGCCGTCGATCAGCTTGACGTCGCCGTGGCCGTAGAGCTTGAAGTACCAGTACGCGTACGCCGCGAACCAGTTGTTGTTGCCGCCGTACAGGATCACGGTGTCGTCGTTGGAGATGCCCTTCTCCGACAGGAGCTTGGAGAACTGCTCCTGGTTGACGAAGTCCCGGCGCACCGGGTCCTGCAGGTCGGCTTTCCAGTCGATCTTCACGGCGCCGGGGATGTGGCCGCCGTCGTAGGCGGAGGTGTCCTCGTCGACCTCGACGAAGACGACGCCCTGCGCGTCGAGATTCTTCTCGGCCCAGTCGGCAGAGACGAGTGCTGAGTCGCGACTCATCGGAATACTCCCTTGGTCAGGTGAGATGGGGGTGAGTCGACGCGCGGAGAATTCGGTCGCACCCCGCGCGGGACCCTCTGGTGCGGATCACGTTGGGTTGGGTGCGACGGCGCCACTGCCGGGCGGAAAGATCAGATCCTGCGCAGCTGGAATGGCCCCGTCAGATGACAGGGCGACACAGGCAGGCGGCCACGCGGCACAGGTCGACCGCGCGCCTCTTTGTGAGCAGGGGGCTCATGCAGCCGACCCTACCAGCGGGTCCACGGTCCGGAACACCGTCGACCACCATCCGGGAACGAGGCCGCCGTCACAGCCCGCCCGAACTCAGGGACACGTTGCTCGCGCCGGTGGTCACGTACAGGCCGTCGGGCCGCGGTTCGACCTTCTGCACCTTCAGGCCCAGCGGCAGGGCCGGGATCTTGAGGTCGAACCCCAGTTGCTTCACGTAGTTGTCGACCAGGGTGCGGACCAGCGGGACGTTCGGCAGGCCCTCGGCGGTGACATCGGCGAATGTGACGCTGACCACACCATCCTTGACCGCCAGGTTCGCCGTACCGCTGGCATTGAAGGTCTGGCCCAGCGCCCGCAGCGGCGCGGCACCGATCAGCTTGCCGTCGCGCTCGCTGAGCTTGAGGCCCTGCTGGCCGGTCAGTTCGGCGAGGTCGGCGTAGCCGAGGGTGCCGACGCCGGTGACCGTGCCGGCCACGATGTCGCCGGTGCCGCTGCGGACGGTGTCCAGCGGCGCCTTCACGTCCTTCGCCCGGATGTCGAGCCGGGCCATCTTGATGTTCTGGCCGTTGCCCGCCGGCCCGGAGAAGTCGTTCAGCACGATCTTGATCTCCTGGTACTTCCCCGCGACCACCTGGGTCAGGAACGGCACTCCCTCGATGGTCACGTTCGGCTTCTCGGCCGTGGCCTGCTGGTCGGTGAGCTGCTGGGCGACCCGGTCGCCGATAACCCGTTCCGCGTACGACGCGCCGACCCGGTCGACCACCGCCAGCACCCCGACGACGATGAGCAGCAGCACCATGAGAGTGATCAGCAAGCGTCGACCCCACCGTCTGCGCGGCCGTGCGGAAGACCTTTCGTCCGACCGCCCCGCCGCCACCCTTGACCGGCCTGAAGACCCATATACCTCAGCCACAACGGCCCTCCCGGTTCACCTGGATAGGGCACGGTATATGCCCGGTGCGAGCCCGCCGGACACCCTCAATCGAGGAAGAAGAAGGTCAACGCGTACGCACCGGGCAGGGCCAGGGCGAACGCACCCAGCGGGCCCTGCATGTGCCGGGCCACCCAGAAGGTCGGGGTGTCGCCGGCCATCCGGCGGCCCACCTCGGAGTAGTTGACCGCGAGGTCCACCAGCCCGGCCACGCCGGCGACGACGAAGCCCAACAGGGCTCCCTTGGCCGGCGTGAACGGCAACACCAGCACGCTGCCCAGCCCGGCCGCCGCCAACGTGCCCAGCATGGCGCCGACGATCATGCCGGTGGCGCCGCGGGGCACCTGCGGCGCGATCCGCGGCCGCGGGAAGAACGCGTCGACCAGGTGCGCGACCAGCAGCGCCACGGCGACCGCGGTCAGGCAGACCAGCACGGCCTGGGTGCCCACCGGCTTGCGGGTCAGCACGATCAACTGAGCGAACGAGACCACGCCGACGACGATCAGCAGGGTGCCGCTGAGCGCGTCCCGCACGTGCATCCGGTCGTCCGGCCGGATGAACTGGCCCGCCACCGCCACCCCGAAACCGATCACCGCCACCAGGATCAACGGCAGGACCCCGGCGGACTCACGGTCGACCGCCAGGTAGTCGGCCACCACGGCCGCCGCCACGCTGACCCCGGCGACCGTGCCGGCCGCGGGCGGCCGGATGGCCATGGTGAAGGCGAGGATGTAGAGCAACTGCACCCCGAAGACCACGATCGCGTACGGCAGTCGCGCGTCCGGCCCCGAGGTCTGCGCACCGAGGATCAGGCCCGCACCGAGCAGTCCCGCGAAGCCGGCGATCGCCACCGAGAGCTGGCGGCGGACCGGGACGACCGGGATCTCCTCCTCGATCTCGTCTTCCTCCTCCGGGTCGTCGCCGCGGGCGCCGATCCGGGAGGCGGGCTCGGGTGCGCCGGCGTAGAAGCCGGAGGAGGACCGGCCCGGCGCCGACCGGGCGATCTCCCGGGAGACGTCGTCGTCCCAGGAGTCGTTGTCGCGCGGCGCGGAGGGAAGCACGCCTGCGATCGTGCCAGACCCGGGCCCGATCGCGCTCATCGCGGCGTAGTCATCCCGCGCGTCATCCGTCGGCAACGTGGACGCGCTCCCACCTGCTGCGGGGTACAGATCGGGTAAAAAGCCGGTTACGACTCGGCCGTTCGGCCACCCACAGGGCGTAGTTCACATCACTTGACGGTTCGACCAGGGTCTTCGGGCTGATGCATCGGTTAAGGTATTCGCAGCCCACCCGTCGGTGACGCCGGGACAAGTCCTACCGGTGGCGCAGCCCTGAGCTGCGCAGACCGGGTCACCCGAGCGGCCATCGCGCCGCGAGGATTCGAGGTGAGTGTGGAAATCCTCCTGTTGGTGACAGCACGTGCTGGTGAGCCATCCGCCGTGCTTCCCGCGCTGGACCTGCTGCCCCACACCGTGCGTACGGCGCCTCGCGACGTACGCACGCTGGTTTCCGGGCCGAGCCCGGACGCCGTGCTCGTCGACGCCCGCTCCGAGCTCTCCGAGGCTCGCGCGACGTGCCGGATGCTGCACGCGACCGGCATCGGCGTCCCACTGATGGCAGTGGTCACCGAGGCCGGCCTGATCGCCCTCAATGCCGACTGGGGTGTCGACGACGTCATCCTGGCCAGCGCCGGACCGGCCGAGGTCGAGGCCCGGCTGCGCCTGGCGGTCGGCCGCCTGACGAACGCCACGGCCGGTGCCGGCGGCTCCATCAGGGCCGGCGAGCTGAGCATCGACCCCGACACGTACGCCGCCAAGCTCAAGGGCCGGCCGCTCGACCTCACCTACAAGGAGTTCGAGCTGCTGAAGTTCCTGGCCCAGCACCCGGGCCGGGTCTTCACCCGCGACCAGCTGCTGCGCGAGGTCTGGGGCTACGACTACTTCGGCGGCACCCGGACGGTCGATGTGCACGTGCGGCGCCTGCGCGCCAAGCTCGGCTCGGAATACGAGTCGATGATCGGCACCGTCCGCCAGGTGGGCTACAAGTTCGTGGTCCCCCCGACCAGCCGCAAGCTCCCCGACAACGAGCCCGTCTCGCTGCCGGTCTGAGCCCGGCCGCATGACAGAGATCCGGTCCCTGGACCGGCTCACCCCCGCCGAGGCGGCTGACGTGCTCACGTTGGCCGCCGCGGCGGACGAGGCCGACGGCGTCAGCCCTCTCTCGGAGGACGGCGTCCTCGGCCTGCGCGGCTCCGGCCGCACCCACCTGCTCGCCTACGCGGACGGCACCCTGGCGGGCTATGCCTACCTGGACGGCACCTCCGGCGAGCTGGTGGTGCACCCCAAACACCGGCTCCGCGGGCACGGCACGGCACTGATCGCCGCGGCCGGCCCGGGCGCGCTGCGGTTCTGGGCGCACGGCGACGAAGAGGCAGCACGGGCCTTCGCCGAGCAGGCCGGATTCACCCGGTCCCGCGTGCTCTGGCAGATGCGCCGCTCGCTGACCAACCTCCCGGACGTCCCGCTGCCGGAGGGCGTCACCGTGCGCGCCTTCGTGCCCGGCGCGGACGACGAGGCCTGGCTGGGCGTCAACTCCCGGGCCTTCGCCCACCACCCGGAGCAGGGCCGCTGGACGCCCGACGACCTGCGGCTGCGGTTCGGCGAGCCCTGGTTCGACCCGGCCGGCTTCCTGCTCGCGGTCGACCCGGTCGACGACCGGCTGCTCGGCTTCCACTGGACGAAGGTGCACCCGGCCGAGGGCGATCAGCCCGCGATCGGCGAGATCTACGTGCTCGGCGTCGAACCGGGCGGTCATCGGCGTGGGCTGGGCGCCGCCCTCAGCGTGGCCGGGCTTCGGCATCTCGCCGGGCTCGGGCTGGCTGACGCGCTGCTCTATGTGGACGAGTCCAACGGCGGCGCGGTCGCCTTGTACCGGCGGCTGGGCTTCGAGATCTACTCCACCGACGTGATGTACAGCCGCGACTAGCGGCGCCGTCTGGCTCTCCGGCCCCATCTGCCGCCGGCAGTATGGGGCTTTTGACGTAAGTCGGGGGCGCGGGAGCCCGCCGCGATGCCACCCGATCGCGTCCCGGAAAGCAGTCCTGAACCGAACGATCGTCCAGCCAAAAAGAACGCAGAATAACGGACATATAAGGCGCTACGCCCTCGGTTCACTTAACGGACAACCCCTCCTCAGCAAAAGGCTACGAACCGGCGCTGACCTGTTCACCTTGCGTTCACTTATGCCCGGGGAGCCGGTCACCTCGCCCTCTTAACTTTCCGGGTGTGCCGATGAAAGTTCGGCCGGCCGGGACTACGGAGCCCGGAGTTGCATTTAATTCGAAGGGAAACCCGTGAAGCTCCAGCGGTTCTACGTTGCCGGCATTGCCTTGACCGCCTCGGTCGCGCTCGCGGCGTGCGGCTCTGACAACACCGACTCGCCTGCCGCCGGCGGCGCCTCCTCCGCCGCCGCGAACTGCGCGGCCGGCGATTTGACGGCGCAGGGCTCCTCGGCCCAGAAGAACGCCATGGACGAGTGGATCAAGGCGTACCAGGGCCAGTGCTCGGGCGCGAAGATCGGCTACGAGGGCACCGGCTCGGGCGCGGGCATCCAGGCGTTCATCGCCGGCACCGCCGACTTCGCCGGCTCGGACTCCGCCCTCAAGGAGGAGGAGCAGCCGCAGGCCGACGCCAAGTGTCCCGGTGGCCAGGCGCTCAACCTCCCGATGGTGATCGGCCCGATCGCGGTCGTCTACAACCTCGACGGCGTGGACAACCTGCAGTTCTCGGCGTCGACGCTCGCGAAGATCTTCGCCGGAAAGATCACCAAGTGGGACGACGCGGCGATCAAGGCCGAGAACGCCGACGCCAAGCTTCCCTCGACGGCGATCCAGGCCGTGCACCGCTCCGACGAGTCGGGCACCACCGACAACTTCACCAAGTACCTGAGCAAGACCGCCGAGGCGGACTGGACCTTCGGCAACGCCAAGGCCTGGAAGGCGCCGGGCGGCGTCGGCGCGGCGAAGTCCGACGGTGTCGCGACCGCGGTCAAGGGCACGGCCGGCACCATCTCCTACGTCGAGCTCTCCTTCGCGGAGAACAGCGACCTGAAGAAGGCCAAGATCAAGAACGGTGCGGGCGAGTTCACCGAGCTCACCGGTGACAGCGCCGGCAAGACCATCGCGGGGGCCAAGGTCGAGGGCACGGGCAACGACCTGAAGCTCAGCATCGACTACGCCACCACCGAGGCCGGCGCGTACCCGATCGTCCTGGTCACGTACGAGATCGCCTGCAGCAAGGGCAGCGCCAAGGCCGCGGCCATCAAGGGTTTCCTGAGCTACACCGCCAGCACCGGCGGCCAGTCCGCGCTCGCCGAGCTCGGCTACGCCCCGCTGCCGGAGGCCGTCCGCAGCAAGGTCGAGACCTCGGTCGCGGCGATTTCCTGATCTCCTGGCCCCCGGAACCCCCTTCTAGACGACAGCGAGCGAGCGAATGGGTGACTATCCCTCCCGCTCGGCGAGGACCGACGCCGGTGGATCGAGCGTGACAGCCCGTCACGCCCGGTCCGCCGGCAGCGGCGTATCGCCGATTCCTCCCGACGACCTCGACGGCAGTCGCCCGCCGCTCGGTGGTGGGGGTGCCCTGCCCAGGAAAGCCCGGTTCTCGATGGAGACCGGCTTCCGGGCCCTCAGCACGGCAGCCGGCGCGATGGTGCTGGTCATCATCGTCGCCATCGCGATCTTCCTGATCTCGAAGGCCGTGCCGGCCCTGCAGGCCAACACCGAGAACTTCCTGACCTACAAGGCCTGGTTCCCCAACGACGCCGAGCCGAAGTTCGGCATCGCCGCGCTGGCCTTCGGCACGGTGCTGACGTCGGTCATCGCGCTGATCGTCGCGGTGCCCATCGCCCTGGGCATCGCGTTGTTCCTCTCGCACTACGCGCCGAAGCGTCTCGCCAACCCGCTGGGCTTCATCATCGACCTGCTCGCCGCCGTGCCCAGCGTCGTCTTCGGCCTCTGGGGACGCGACGTCTTCCGGGTGCCGGTCGAGGATTTCTCGGTCTGGCTGAACAAGTACTTCAGCTGGCTGCCGATCTTCGGTGGCGACGGGCCGTTCGGCCGCTCGATCCTGCTCGGCAGCCTGGTGCTGGCGATCATGGTGCTGCCGATCGTGACCTCGCTGTCCCCGGGAGTGTTCCAGCAGA
>NZ_QHHV01000155.1:0-59535 GCF_003947245.1 Actinoplanes sp. ATCC 53533
TTGGTGAGCTGGAGCTGGACCTCACCGGTCGACGTCGTCGTCGCCGCCAGGTCGCTGTCCGGACCGGCGACGTTGCGGGTGAAGGCCTGGCCCGCGGTGTCCTCGACGACCCACCGGACCTCATCGGTGTCGTCACCGTAGTGGTTCAGCTTCGAGGTGGACCCGATCCAGGCGCCGTCGACCTCCGTCTCGGTGCTGAAACCGCGGAACCGGTACGCCGGGTCGAGCGTCCAGGTCTGCCGGGCGTCGCCCAGTTCCTGGCGCTGTACCAGGTCGTTCGCGTAGTAGGTATTGGTCAGCCCGCCCGGTACGGCAGTGGTCCGCCCGAACGCGTCGTAGCTGTAGCCGGCATCGGTGAGCCGGTCGGCCGAGTCGTACGAGTGCTCGGTCAGCGTGGCACCGTCCGTGCTGCAGACGCCGTCCGTTCCGGGCCCGGAGAGTTCCTGCTGCCTGCGGTTGGAGCGGACGTCGTACGTGTAGGTCCGGGTGACGCAGCCGGCGGTCGCCGCGCTGTCGTGCCGGGTCCGGATGAGCCGGCCCAGCCCGTCGTAGGAGTACCGCTTGCTGCCGCCGGTGTACTCCTGCTCCACCCATTGCCCGGCCGAGTTCTCCAGCACCGACTCGGAGTAGACGATCTCGCCGTCGGAGTCGCGGGTGTAGGTGCGGCCCACCGGCTGCCGGTTGGCGTCGAAGCTGTCGGTACGGGTAAGTCCGCCCGGGTACTTCACCACGCTGAGCTGCCCGTCCGGCGCATAGGCGGCGTTGAAGGCCCCGGCCACGCTGTCCGTGACGGTGGTGACCTGGCCGCGCGGGTCGATCGCCCGGTCATAGGTGTAGCTGGTGGTCCCGGTCGGGTCGCTGACTCGCAGGGTCCGGCTGTATCGGTCGAACTCGGTGGCCGTGCGCGCGCCGTCCGCGTCGGTGTAGCCGACCAGGCGACCGAGCAGGTCGTACTCGCGGCGGATGGTGTCGGTACCCGTGCTGGTCGTGGCGGCGTCTCCGGTCGCCTGGTCATAGTCCGTGGTCACCACGGGAACGGCGACACCCTGCTCGGCGGTGACGGTCGTGCTGATCACCCGGGTGGCGGCGTCATGAACCGTCGTGGTGGTGCGCGACTTGCCGCCTGCGCTCTCGGTCACCTCCGTCTCGTCACCGAAACGGTGGTAGCCGGTGATCCGGCGGACCGGCAGGTCGCTGGTCATGCGCTCCGGGTCGTGCCCGGTGACCGCGCCGGCCGAGCGGGAGAGGCAGGGCTGACCGGCCCACTCGGGACGGTTGCCGCAGGCCCCGTCGGCGGCGTTGGCTCCGGCTGTGTAGTAGATCGACCTGGTCGTTCGGGCATCGCTGCCGGTGGCGCCGGCCCCCCACTGAACAAGCAGTTGTCCCGCCGGGTTGAAAACGCTGTACGACGTCCGCTGCTCGCCACCGGCGGCGGCGTCGGCGACGACCTTGGTGGGCATCTTGACCGTCCAGCCGGACGTTCCACCCTGTTCCGCGTCGTAGTAGTTCTTGACGACCCGGGTGTCGGCGAACGGGTAGCCGTCGATCGCCGCGCCTTCGGTCTGGGTGGTGAGCAGGTGGTAGGTCGCGCCGTCCGGTTTGCCCTCGTCGTAGGCACGCAGTGTCCGGGACCGAGCGATCACGGTCTGGCCGGCCGCCACCGCGCTGAGCGGCCCGCCGCCGTCGGGGTCGGCCACGTCCTGCTCCACGACCATGGTGGCGGTCGGCCCGACCGTCTCCAGCAGGTCGATACCGTCGGTGCTGTACCGGTTGACGGTGGACAGCTCCAGGGCGCGGCTGGCCGGGTCGGAATCGAGCAGGCCCAGCTCGGCCAGGGCGGTGGCGGCGCCCGGCAGCGTGCCCAGGGCGAGCATCCGGTCAGTGGCCGTGAGGGTCCGGACCACGTTGCCGAACCGGTCGTACTCTCTGGTGCTGATGTCTCCGGCGGCCGAGGCGGTGTTGACCTCCTTTCCTCCGGCGTTGAGGTAGTGCACGGTCGCGTACGGATAGCCGTTGACACCCGGGCTGGCGGGAGTGGCGCTGTTGCGGGCAGGGGTGTCCTCCGGATCGAAGATCGCGGTGGCGTCGGTGGGCAGATCGCTCTGGCCCCAGGCGGAGATGGCCGCGTGGTTCAGGTCTTGCGGGCCGCCGGCTGCTTTCGTCAGCGGAACGTTGTAGACCACGCTGGTGGCGATCTCGCCGTCGGTCTCCGTCTTGCTGCCTGGCTTGAGCGCGGCCCGGCGTGCGCGGATCAGCCGGCCGGTGTTCTCGTCCCCGGCCAGATCGGCGATCTGGTCGCCGGTGAGCGCGGAGCCGTAGACGCGCACGTCGTCGATGCCGCCGGTCCACGGATTGGTGTTGGCGCCGGCCCACTTGGCACGGCCCACGACGTAGTTGCCAGTCGCGTTCCAGCCGCCCGTCGCCGCTGTCGTGCTCTGCAGCACGCCGTTGACGTAGAGCTTCATTGTTCCGGACGCCGTGTCGTAGACGCCGGCGAGGTGGGTCCAGCGCCCCAGCGTGGGTGCCACATTCGAGGTGGCACGGACCGCGCTGGAGGAGTCGGCGTCCGCTGTGGTGCGGGAGAACGCCCACTTGTTCTCCGCGGCCACGTAGGTGAGGAAGAAGCCGCTGGTCCGAGAGCCGTCCTTGGAGACGATGGTGCGGTTGACCGAGGTGTCGGTGATCCGGGCCCAGGCCGCCACCGTGTAGGGGGCGGTGTTGGACAACGGTGTGCCCGTCGCCGTGATCTGAGCCGTCGCAGCGCCGGTGAAGACCGCTGCCCGGTCCGCCGGATTCGCTGGGTCGTTGGCCTCGCCCCAGGCCACGCCGGTGGCGGTGCCGTTGCGGCCCGCACCGGAGCTGTCGGTGGCGGCGCCGTCCAGATTCCAGCGCAACGCCGCGCTGTCCACGTCCGGGTTCGCGTAGTCGAACTGCCACGGAAGTTCGCCGGGCGGAGTCGTTCTGGTGACCCGGCCCGCGGCGTCGTACTCATAGGCGGTGACCAGCGCGGGGGAGATCCGCGGATCCCACTGCTGGCGAAGCCGGCCAAGGTTGTCGTACCGGTACTTGACGACCTCGACCGCGTTGACCGCGTTCGCGTCCGGATCCCAGTTCCAGATCTTCACCGTCGCGACCCGGTCGAGATAGTCACCGAACACCGTCTGGCTCAGCCCCGCGGTCGTGCTGGTCGCATAGCCGTACTCGAGGACCTCACACCCCCGCGGCAGGGTGCTGCCCGTGCAACCGTTCGTGTCGTCCACGCCGGGCTCAACCGGATTGACGACCTTCTTCAGCAGCATCCGGCCACCGGTGGTGTCGTACACATAACGGGTGGTCGAGTTGTCCTCGTCGGTCCAGCTCGACGTGACCGTCCAGACGCCGCCCTGCTGGGTGAACTCGCTCACCGAGCCGTCGGCGTCGGCCAGCCGATACGTACCGGCATCCGGGCGGGTCAGCACCATGCCCTCGTTGCCCGGTTCCGGGGTGAACGTCTCGCCGCCGGTGGTGTTGCGGGAGAAGGTGATCCAGTCGCCGCCGATGGTGTTCACCCGGGCCACGGAGGGCTGCGGGAAGGCGAGCGTGGTGTAGTCCGTGTCGGCCGGGCCGCCGCTGGCGCCGCCCGACCAGGAGGGGCCGAACGGGGCGACGACCTCAGTCATCGAGATGTTGTCCCAGTAGACCTTCTTGCCACTCGTGGCGGCGTTGCCGTTGTAGAGGCGGAAAAGCGCCTCGGTCGCGCCGACCGGCACGGTCATGTCGACCGACAGTTCCTGCCAGGCGTCGGTGTAGGCGGCCATCGCGGATGGGACCGGCGTGTACGTGGTTCCCGTCTTGTACCAGCCGACGACGCGCAGGCCACGGTCGGCGTTGCTCGGCGCGAGCGTGGTCGCGGCGGGCACGTGGATCCAACCCGTCATCCGGTACGTGCGGCCGGGTTGCATACCGAGCCGAAGGGCGCCGGTGTCACCGCCAACCGCGACGTAGGTGTCGTTGCTGGTGCCGGTCGTGGCCGGGGTGATCTCGACGGAGTCGGCGGGGGTGATCTCGCCCTGGCCGCGCCCGGTCGACCGGACCGCGGTCGATGTGCTCGGCGTGGTGAAGCCGGTGAGGTCGGTCGAGACCTGCTGCTGGTTGGCGGTCAACTTCTGCGGCATGGCGACGTAACCGTCGGCCGGGTTGCGCGACGAGGCGTCCCGGGTCACCGACAAACCGGCCTCGTTCGCGTCGGTGGCCGTCAGCGCGAGGTCGCCGCTGAGCAGGTCCACGTCGCCGCCGCCAAGTTCGTCGACCGCGCCGCCGTCGCCGTTCGAGTTGACGGTCACGCGGATCCACGCGGTGTCGTACACCGGGCTGGTCGAGGTGGCGGTGTAAATCCGGGCCCGGACCTCGACCACACCACCGACAGTGCCGAGGGTGTCGGAGGCGTTCCAGATCGCGTACCCGCCGAGGGAGCCGAGAGCGGCGGGCGCCGCGGCGGTGGCGGTGATGGGCTCGCCCATCGCGGAGGTCAGGTTCGCCGACGGTACGGGCAGAGTCACGCCACCCGGGCCGCGCCGATACTCGAAGAATGCCCTGGTGTAGCCGCTGACCGGGGTGGTGATCTGCAGCTTCGTGCGCTTGACGATCGTCGCGCCCGGCAACGGCTGTGCCAGCGCGGCATTGCCCGCGGAGAAGGTGTAGACGTTGGCGTTGGACAGGTTCCCGGCGCGGTCTTTGGCTTGCACGGTCAGGGTGCGTTGCCCGTCTGGCGGGCTCAGCGTCCGGGTGATGGCGCCGGTCGCCGCGATTGTGGTCGCGGAGGCGTCAGTGTCGAGCCGGTAGACGAACGCGGCCAGATCGCCGGTGCCCGAGGCAGGGGTGAAGGTGAAGGTGTCGGACTGACCGGCGCCGCCGTGCGGCTGCCCGTCATTGAGATAGAGGGTCGCGGAGACGAACGGGACCAGGGGTTTGTCGGTGTCGACGGTCAGGTCGGTCCAACCGGTCCAGCCGCCGTCGTGGTACGGATCCTTCGCCCGTACCCGCCACTGGTAGGTAGTGGCGTTGACCAGGTTGGTGCCGACCTGCCAGGTCGCGGTCGATCCGTTCGTCCAGCCAGGGCTTCCGGTGCTGATCCCGGAGGTGGCCACGACCGCGGCGGTGGCCTTGTTGCGGACCTCGAACTCGGCGCGCAGAGCCTGCCCGGCGTTGCTGTCGGCGAGTTTCGCCGACAGCGTCGGGCGTACCGCCGAGGTCCGCGCCCCGGCGGCGCAGGAGCTGTAGCAGGGAGCCACGGCCAGTGCGGTGGGTGTACCGGGTGCGGCGTTGTAGGTCACCGAGATCACCGGCGGGTGGCCGGCCTCGGCCGAGTCGAACTTCTTCCAGCTACGGGTATCGGTCTCGCTGGTGCCGCGCAACATCACCGTGACGTCGTTCCAGCTGTTGTCCGCCGCCGACTGCAGTGCCTTGCCGACCTCGATGTAGACGTAACCATCCGCGCAGGAGGAGCTGTAACCCTTGGTCTCGGTCGACGTACCGACCTTCTCCCGCGCGGTCGGCTGCGCCGTCCACCGGGTAGCGGAATCAGCCCGGTCGGTGCGCCACGCCTCCCACGACATCGCCGTGCACGAGTACGAGTGGAACTCCCACAGCCGCAGCTTGGCCGACATGATCCGGCTGCCCCAGATCCCGGTCGTACCGAACCGCAGATACGAACGCGCCGTATACGAACCACCGTCTACGACATGACCGAGCTTCAGCTCGTCCGCGCCGGACTGGTCACTGCTGTAGCTGTTCTGCACGAACGCGTCGAACGCCACCGGCAACGACGCCGGCGGGTCGATCGTCACCGGGAACGCCAAATCCGGGCGGTCGACGAAGTCCGGGTCGGCGGTCAGCTCCAGCACCGCCTTACCCGCGGACTTCTTGACCGTACGCATACCGACCGGCGCCCGGTTGACATGATCCCCCGAGACCGGGCCGATCCTCGCGTCCCACATCTCCGGCGCCTGCGACCGGCCGACCGTGCGTCCCTTGGCGTCCTTGAACGTCAGCCCGCCGGCGCCGTCGGGCGCGGCGGTCAGCTTGCCGGTGTTCATCGGCAGCGTCAGCTTCTCCACCCGGTCCAACGCCGCGCGGTCCTTCGCGACGAAGAACTGCTCATACCCGGTGGTCTGCGCCTTCACCACCAGATCGACGCCGGGCAGCACCTCCGGGTACGTGGCCGTCGAGCCGTCCAGCACCGGCTCCGGCAGCGCACCCTTCCAGGAGATGCTCGTGCGCTGCTCACCCGAGCCGAGTGCGACGACCTCGTGCTCACCGGCACCGCTCGCCGCACCGGAGAGCCGCAGGTTCCGCGCGTGCACCCGCGGCTCGACCTTGCCGTCCGCGGCCTTGACCAGGGTCAGGTCGACGTCCTGCCACTTGTCGCCGGACTTCACCCGCACCGGCGCCAGCGCGCGATCCTCCGTGATCGTGCCGTCCGGGTTGACGAAGACCTGCGTGGTCTCCGTCCGCTCCCCCACCGCCTCGACTCGGCCACCGCAGAGTTTCGCCGCGACCGCCGCGGACGCCACGTCCGCACGGTCAGCGGGACAGGCGGGCTTCGTCGCCGGCGCCTGGGGCAACGTGGCCACGGCCGGAGTTCCCGCGTTCACCGGCACGTCCGCGATGGAGGCGACCAGAACCAGGATGATGAACAGGCTCAGCCGATGGATCCAGCCGAGGCGCCATCCTGCGTTCCAGTCACTGAAAAAGTGTGCACGCTCGTGCGACATCGCAGCGTCCCCCCGTTACTCGGGCCACGAATTGCCAGAACCGTAGGGTTTCGCGTTCATCGATGCAACAAGCCGTCATCGGCACATGACGCGCATCAATCGGACTTACGCCTCAAGTTGATCACTGTCTGTCCGATTTATGATTCAGAGAGTGATTGTCACGTGACGCACGCCACAGTTCCAGCGCGACTTTCTCTGAAAACGCATGGTGAACGGTCGATGAGCGGCAGCGGCGCGTGGGGGTGGTGTGTCATCATCGCGCCGTGTCTCTCACCCGTCGCATGCTGCTCGGAGCCGGACTCTCCAGCGCCGCCGCCGCCCTGGCCGGCTGCGCCGAGAACCCCGCACCGACCTGGGCCGAACCCGCCACGGCACCACCAGCGGTGCCGGTCGCCGGCGAGGTCGCCGTGGCGCCCTCGACATCGTCCGCCACCACGGCGGTAACGCCAGCGCAGACCCGCGCAGCCGCCCCGCCCGCGTACGCGGCCCGGGTGCAGAACGTGCTGACCAAATACCTGAAGCCGACCCCCGACAATCCCAAACACCCCGGGTACGCCGGAGCGGTCGCCCTCGTCATGGTCGACGGCAAGACCACACTGCACACCGCCGTCGGGCACGCCCTGCGCTACCAGGCCGGCCCGGTCGAACTACCGGCAAGCAAGCGGGTCGCCGCCAAGCCGGACTCAATCTTCGACCTGGCGTCGCTGACCAAGGTCTACACGGCCCTGCTCGTCCTGCAACTGGTCGACAAGGGCAAGGTCGACCTGGCCGCGCCGGTACAGAAATACCTGCCCGAGTTCACCGGCACCGGCAAGAACAAGATCACCATCGCCATGCTGCTCGCCCACACCTCCGCCCTGCCCGTCGGCGCCAAGGTCACCGGCATGACCAACAACACCGCCCGCTGGAAGTCGGTGCTGACCACCCCGCTGGTCAAGGGCGGCGTGCCGGGAACCACGTTCCGCTACTCCAGCGTCGGCCTCATGGTGCTGGGCCGGCTCGTCGAGAAACTCACCGGCAAAACCCTCGACAAAGCCCTGCGCGACAACCTGCTCACCCCGCTCGGGCTCAAAGACACCGGCTTCCAACCCCTGAAATGGGTCAGCGCCAAACAACGCCTCGTCGCCACCGACGCCCGCTCCTCCCGAGGCCTACTCCGCGGCACCGTCCACGACGACGTCTGCAACCACCTCGGCGGCATCGCCGGACACGCCGGCATCTTCGGCACCGCCAAAGACGTCGCAGTCATCGGCCAACTCATGCTCAACGGCGGCACCTACAACGGCAAACGCCTGCTCTCCGCCGCGCTCCTCAAGCAGGCGCTCACCAACGTGAACAAAGGCAAACCCGCCATCGACGCGGAGCGCCCGAAGCGCACCGCCGACCACGGCCTCGGCGTCGAACTGAACCAGCCCTGGTTCATGGGCAAACTCGCTTCCCCCACCACCTTCGGCCACACCGGGTTCACCGGCACCAGCCTGCTGGTCAGCCCAGCCCGCAAAACCGTCGTCGTCCTCCTGACCAACCGGGCCCACCCGAACTGGAGCTGGTCCAACCCGGACACCCACCGCGTCGCCGTACACAACGCCATCGCATGACAACGGCGATCCTCCGCAGCAGGCGGGGCCGTGCGCGTGGCGGATGCCCCGATGGACCGCTCACCGCGAGCGCGATTCCTGTTGCGCAGCAGACACGCCGCTGATCGCGCCCGGCTCGACGGAGCATTCAGCCGGGCGCGATCGGCCGGCTATGCCACGAAGCGGGAACGGCGGCGGCGTCCGATCAGGTAGCCGGCGCCGCCGAGGAGCAGGAGCGCACCGCCGACGACGGCCACAGTCCCGGTGTCGGCACCGGTCAGGGGCAGCCCACCACCCTCGCCGCCGGTGGTGTCCGTGCTGGCGGAGGAGGTTGGAACAGGTGCGGCGGTCGTCGAGGCGCTGGGCGTGGCGCTCGGTGTGGCGGTCGTCGTCGGTGTGGGCTGAGACGCGCAGTCAAGCGCACGTGCGGCGTACAGACCCTCGTTCAGGTAAGCCAGGGAAGCATCGATGCTCCCGTCGTCGAGCACCTTCTGCGCGGCCGCCCGCACGTTGGCGCCGGCGCCGGTCAGCGTTCGGCCGACCGAGATCCGCAGATCCGCCGTCCAGGCGGTCTTCATGCCCTTCTTGAGGAAGGCCCGCAGGTCTTCCGCGGTGCCGCGCAGCCGCTCCTGCATCGCGCCAGGCAGGACGGGCAACGAGTTGGCTTTTGCCGCAGCCAGGATCTGGTTGGCAACAACCTGGATCTCCACATCGGTGGCGGTGTCCAGGTCGATGGTGACCAGCTCGCGGATGTCCTTGAAGAGCTTGCGCTCGACCGTTTGGCAGGCCGCGTCGAGCCCGGGGGTCTCGGCTCGTGCCGCCGCTGGCGCCGCGGGTATCAGGAGGACCAGCGCCATCAGGACGCCGGCCGGGATCTTTCGTAGCACGTGGGTCTTCCTCCCCGTTGAAGGCAAAGCCTGGGGATACTACCGTCGGTGGGCGGACAGGCAAGACTGCGGATTTCGTCAATGCTCGTTTGGGCACGAGCGGGCAGTCAGTCACCCGCACTGAGCAGGCGATTCGGTCAGATCGCCCCAGTGAGCGAACCGTGCGGGCCTCGTGGCGGAGTGCCCTCCCGGCATTACCGACGGTTACCGGGTGATGGTGCAAACGCGGCGGGTGGCGCGGGTCAGGGCCACGTAGAGATCTCGCCTGCCGCTTGGGCGAGACGCGATGATCTCCTGCGGGTCGATGACGAGAACCGAGTCGAACTCGAGGCCGCGGGCCTCGGAGACGGGCACCACCCGGGCCCGGTCGGAGATCGCCGTGGCGGCCAGCCGGGGCGCCGACCGGTCGGCGCAGATCACCGCGATGAGCTCGCCGGGACCGGTTGCGGTCTGTGCGTCCAGTTCCTCCAGCACCGTACGGACAACGGCCGTGGCCCGGCGATGGCGGGGCGGTTCGCCGTGCCGGAGGGAGCGGCTGAGTCGCTGGTCCGGCGCTATGGCGGCGAGCAGGTCGCGAGTGCTGTCCAGGATCTCCGCGGTGGTTCGGTAGTTGATCGTCAGGGTGTGCACGTGGAAGCGGCCGCCGACGTGCGGGCGAAGGGCGTCCTGCCAGCCGGTCAGCGTCGAGCCCGGGCCGGCCTGCGCGAAGTCGCCGACCACGGTCATCGAGCGGCTCGGGCAGCGGCGCATCACGGCTCGCCAGTCCATCTCGGTGAGTTCCTGCGCCTCGTCGACCACGACATGCCCGTACACGTCGTCCGAGGGCCCATCGATCAGGCCGGCGGCCTCGTCGAGCAGCGCCATGTCCGCCGCGGTCCACGGCGACCCGGGAGTCCGCCGCACCAGCGCCCAGTCGTCGGCGGCCAGTGCGGGGAGATGGGCGGCGGGGTCGGCGAACAGGGCCTCCACCGCCTCGGGCGGGGTGAGCGGCGGCCAGAGTGCGGTGATCGCGTGGTCGAGCCGCTGGTCGTGCTGCAGCGCGGAGCGTGCCGTGGCCGGATCGTCGACTTCCACGCCGGCCGCCGCCGGGCCGCTCGCCGGGAAGCCGGCCGTTGCGGAGGCCGCCGGTGGGTCGGCCAGGCCCAGTGACCGCAGGTCCGCCGCCACCGCCTCGTCGAGATCCAGGCCGACGAGTTGGGCCGTCTCCGCGTCGATCCGCTCGAGTTGGTCCCGCGCGGCCTGGGCCCGCACCCGGACGACCTCGGCGATCAGATGCTCCTTGAAGGCTGCCCGGGCCGGATTGTGCGGCAGATCCCCGGCGGCGGCGAGCGCGTCGGCCACCGCGGCCGCTCCGATCTCGATCAGTTCGTTGCCCACCGGCAGCGAGATGGGCGCGGCGGCGGGGCGCCGGGCCCGGACCCAGTTGGCGAGTCCGTCGGCGAACGCGGCCCGCCCCTTGAGGCGCGCGGCGGGGTCCGGCTCGACCGAGGCGCCGGCGATCCCGGTCCGGGTCGCCAGCCGGACGTCGTTCTCGCCGAGGGACGGCAGCACCTGCGAGATGTAGTCGAGAAACCGCGGGTCCGGACCGATCACCAGCACGCCCCGCGACGCTGCCGGTGGAAAGGCGAACAGCGCATACGCCGCGCGGTGCAGCGCGACGACGGTCTTTCCGGTGCCGGGTCCGCCTTGGACGACGGTGACGCCGCGGTGGGGTGAGCGGACGATGGCGTCCTGTTCCGCTTGCAGGGTGGTCACCACGTCGCGCATCCGCCCGGTGCGTTCGGCGTTCAGCGCCTCGGCCAGCGGGCCGTCGCCGAGCACGTCGTCGGCGGTCGGTGCCGAGCCGTCGAGGATCTCGTCCGAGAGGCCTTTCACCGTACGTTCGGCGAGCCGCAGGTGGCGCCGGCGGCGGAGCCCCATCGGGTGTGCGGGTGTTGCGGCGTAGAACGGGGTGGCGGCGGGCGCGCGCCAGTCGACCAGCAACGGTTCCCCGTCCTGCCACAGCCCGCGCCGTCCGATGTGCAGGGTCGTCCCGTCGGCCCGGTCGATGCGGCCGAAGCAGCAGGCCGACTCCGCCGCGTGGAGGTCCGCCAGCTTGCGTGCCAGCCGGGCCACGGCCGCCTCCCGGTCGAGCGCGGAGGCCAGGTCGGGTGCCGAAGACGAGCCGGGAGCCGGCGTCAGGCTCGGCCCCGGAGAAACCCCGGCGGCGGCGAGTTCCGCCCGCACCGCGGCCGCCTCCGCATCCAGCCGCTCGTACATGGCTGTCACCCGTACCTGCTCGGCCGCGACCTGATCCGCCACCGCCACCCCCTCTCGCCGACCTTCAATTGTCGGGAGAATGTGCGGCAATGTAAGGCTTGACTTACTTTCCGGCGGCAGCCGGGCGAGGCTCGCCCGCAATAAGTGACCGACCCCACTCCGTGCGTGGGCGAAAATCGATCATGGGGCGCCGAGCAGGCGGTCCAGCCAGCGCAGTCTGGCTTCCTCAGCGTCTCGGGAGATGGCCGCATCGGGCACGAACCCGTCGAAGCCGTGGAATCCGCCCGGCCAGACGTGCAGCTCCGCCTGGCCGCCGGCCTGCCAGAGTCGGCTGGCGTACGCCACGTCCTCGTCCCGGAACGTCTCGGCGGAGCCGACGTCGATGAAGGCCGGGGGAAGCCCGGACAGATCGGTGGCGCGTGCGGGCGCGGCGTACGGCGACACGTCCGGTCCGCCGCGAGCGGCACCGAGCAGCGCCGTCCAGCCGGTCTCGTTCGACACGCGGTCCCAGATGCCGACGCCGGTCATCTGATGCGCCGACGGGGAGTCGTTGCGGTCGTCCAGCATCGGGCACAGCAGCAACTGTCCGAGCAGCGGCGGGCCGGTCCGGTCCCGGGCCAGCAGGGCGACGGCCGCGGCGAGCCCGCCGCCCGCGCTGCCGCCGGCCACGATGATCCGGTCCGGATCGATGCCCAATTCGCCGGCGTGCTTCGCCGTCCAGACCAGCCCGGCGTAGCAGTCCTCCACGGGCCCGGGGTGCGGCGTCTCGGGCGCCACCCGGTATGCGACCGACAGCAGCATGATGGTCGGCCGATGCCTGGCCCAGCGCAGCACGTTGGCGGCGCTGTTGCGATGGTGGCCACCGACCATGCCGCCGCCGTGGATGCCGTAGAGCACGGGCATCGGGGCGGTGCCGCCAACGGGACGGCAGATGAGCAGCGACAGATCCGGAGCTCCCGGCGGCCCGGGAATCGTCCGTTCCGAGACCTGGTAGGCGCCGTCCTGGCTGAGCTCCTCGTCCGTCGGCGGCGTCGCTTCCGCGGCCTCGCGCCGCAGGTCAGGAAGCCTTTCCGGGGTGAGCGGAGCAGGCGCGGCGTCGCCCAGGGCGGCCAGGCCCGCCGCCAGTTCCGGATCGAACGGCGGCGGCGGTCCAAAAGACGGGTGCACAGCGAACCTCCCGATCTCGGACCGTACCATTCACTGCCGTCAATCTTGATCGGCCCGGGCGGCGGCGGTCAGACAGGCTTCCCTGGTGTCCGCCGGCGCCGCGCCGCCAGGTGCGCGAGCAGGTTCAACCCCACCGCGTACGCCGTGGCACTCACCAGCAGCGCGACGCTCGCGCCGTGCCCCCAGTCGCCCACCGGCACCGGCGGGAATTCCCACACGTCGAGCGACAGGCCCGCCAGCGCGATCGCCGCACCCGCCGCGACGAACGGGACGGCCCACAGCAGCCAGGGCCAGGCATCGAACTCGTCGTCCTGAAGCAGCCCGGTCAGGGTGGCGACGCACCAGCCGAGCAGCAGCAACGGCACCAGCAGCTTCGCCTTCCCGCGCAGCCGCCCGCTGCCGGCGTACAGCATGCCCAACCCGACGCCGGCCGCGGCGTACAGCGGGAAGGCGGCCAATTCCCGCAGCAGGACCGGCATCAGGGTCGGATCGTCGACGGCGGAGCCGGCGGACCGGCCGGTCTCCAGGCCCCGCGCGAGTGGGAAGGCCACGGCTACGGTCACTCCGGCCAGCAGCGCACCCAGCGGAACGGCCACCACCAGGGCGACCGACTGTCGATGCCGCCGGGTGCCGCACCGCGCGACGCGGGGTGCTCACATCGAGGGGTGCCGCCATGCCTGGAGACTGGCAGCTCCGGTCAAACCGGTCTAGATCGAGCCGCCGTCGAGGCCTGTGTCGCGCTTGCCCGGGGTCTCGATCACGGGGTGACCGTAGGCGGCCGCTTCCGTGGCCTGCTGCCGGCCGCGGTCGCGGCGGCTAACGAAGATCGCCAGCCCGGCGATCATCACGGCCAGCACCACCAGCAGCGTCCAGAACCCGGTCATGGCGCCAGGGTAGCGGAGAGGGGCACGCCGGCCCGCCCGCGCGGACCGGCGTCCCCTGTCGGCTAGCGACCGCTCAGCGCCGTACCCGTCTCCAGCACCGACTTGAGGTCGCTGAGCACCCAGGCCCAGCCACCGCCGCCGGCCTCGTCGAGCGGCGAGCCGGCCACCATCGTGGCCGTGGCCGGGGCGCCGGCCATCTCGTGGGTGATGGTCAGGCGGCAGACGCCGGGCTGCGACTTGAGCTCCTCGATGAGGTAGGTCAGCGTCGTGTACGGCTCCGCCGCGGTCGTCGGGTCCATCAGCATCCGCCAGGTCTGCACCAGCAGGCGCGGCGGGTCGCACTCCACGACCTCGCCGTCGACGACCTGGTCGGGGATCGGGAAGCCGTTCTGCGCGCCGAACTCGCGCATCTCGTCGGTGGCGTCCGAGTGGTAGGCACCGCCCGGCTTCAGCTCGTAATAGGCCGGGGCCGCGTAGCCGTACTTCACGGTCCACTCCGGGTCGGTGATCGCGGTCCAGATCCGTTCCGGCGTGGTCTTGATCCACACGCGGTAGACCTGGGTGGTCTCGGCGATCGTCTCCGTGGTCATGTCTCGTCCTCCAGCGCGTTCTTGAGATCGATGAGCGCCGTCACGTGACGCTCTGTGTACTTGTCGATCCAGCGGTCGTGGATCAGCCGGATCGGCACGGGGTTGAGGAAGTGCAATTTCTCCCGGCCCGCGCGGCGGACCACCACCAGCCCGGCCTCCTCGAGCACCTTGAGGTGCTTGGCCACGCCGAAGCGGGTCATCTCCACCTCGGACTCGAGCTCGGTGAGCGTGCGCCCCTCGCGGGTGAAGAGCAGGTCGAGCAGGAAGCGACGGGTCGGGTCGGCGAGTGCCTTGAACACCCGGTCGTCGTCCTCGTTCATGACGTAAAGTTATGTGACCAATAGGTCACATGTCAAGCCCGAAAGAACCCCGCCCGGCGAGCGGCCGGGCGGGGTCGGCAAGCGGTCAGCGGCGGCGGACCAGGCGGCGCAGCTGGATGATCCGGACCGAGGCGACGGCCATCGCGACGAACGCGCCGCACACCCCGGCGATGAGCATCGCCAGCGCCAGCGAGATCTGGCCGTCGAACCAGAGGAAGCTCAGGCGCACGTTGCCAGTGTTCTGGGCGACGAAGACGATCAGCAGGATCAGCGAGACGGCGCCGGCCCACACCCCGAACCAGACCGCACTGGTACGGGTCCGCGGAACCCTCACCGGCTCCCGGCGCGGCGGCGCCTCACCCGCACCTTCCAGGCCCGCGAGCGTCCCGGCCAGCTCCGGCGGGAGCGGCGGCGGCGTGTCCTCGGCGGAGGTGAGCGGACGGTTCTCGGATGGGTGCGCCATAGCTCTCAGTCTTGCCCATCCTTGCGCTCTGTTAACCCCGTTCACGGGCGTTGCCAGAATTAAGCCAGAACTAATAGACCAACATCAAATAATGCCGTTACCGTCTGCGCCGGACCGCCCACCCCCACCTGAATCGGATGATCATGCGCAGACCCGTCCTCATCGGCGCCGTTATGGCCGCCGTCACCGTCGCCGCCGGGATCGCCGTCGCCGCCAGCGCGAGCGCCGGAACCGCGACGTACGAGGCCGAGGCCTCCGCCAACACCTTCGCCGGAGGTGCCCGCACCGTCGACTGCCGGCGCTGCTCAGGCGGCAGCCGGGTCACCGGCATCGGCGGCCAGGGCGTCCTCACCATCACCGGCGTCGTGGCCGAGAAGGCCGGGTCGACCCGGCTGGCCGTGACGTACACCGCCGAGCGCGACCGGACCGCACAGATCAGCGTGAACGGTGCGGTGCCCATCGCGGTCGCCTTCCCCGGCACCCGCGGCACCTCCCGGCCGGGCACCCTGCGGCTCACCGCGACGCTGCGGGCCGGCGTGAACAACCTGGCCTTCGCCAACCCGGTCGGCGCCGCCCCGGACATCGACAAGGTGGTCATCACCACCGACGGCACGCCGCCCACCACTGCGCCGACAGCGACAGCCTCCGGTGTCCCCGGCGCGACAGCCACGGTCACCCCCGGCGGGTCGGCGACGCCGACCCCGCCCGCCCCGCCGCCGGCCTCCGAAAGCCCGGTGCCGACCAGCCCGACACCCGGCGGTACGGCGCCCAGCAGCACCGCCCCGACCACGACGCAGCCGACCGCCCCGCCCACGGCACCGGCCAGCCCGTCCGCGCCCGCGCCGACCAGCCCGGCGCCGATCCCGACCCCGACCCCGACCAGCGCGCCGACCGGCAACACGGCGCTGGAGGCCGAGGTCGTGACGATCGTCAACACCGAGCGGGCGAAGGCCGGCTGCGCGGCACTGACCACCGACGACCGGCTCATCGCGGCGGCCCGCGGGCACTCGACGGACATGGCGGCCCGCGGCTACTTCAGCCACACCACGCCGGAGGGGGTCGCCTTCTCCACCCGGATCACCAGCGCGGGTTACCGCTGGTCCGGCGCCGGCGAGAACATCGCCAAGGGCCAGCGCACCCCCGCCGAGGTCATGACGAGCTGGATGAACAGCGCCGGGCACAAGGCGAACATCCTGAACTGCGGGTTCAAGAACATCGGCGTCGGCGTGGCGGCCGACGCGCAGGGCTCGCTGGTCTGGACCCAGGACTTCGCCAGCCCGCTCTGACCGGTAGCCGCCGGCCGCGCACGCGCGGCCGGCGGTCAGCCGGCTCGCATGGAAGAGTGCGGTGCATGCCCTTGAGCATGTATCACCTCAGAGCCTCGATCGCCGTGTCCGACATCCAGCAGGCGGTCGCCTTCTATGAGGGCAAGCTGGGCCTGCCGGTGCTGCGGTCCGCCCTGGAAGCCGACGTCTGATCTCCTGTCGGGAAACGGCGCCGCCGTCATTGGAACAGGTCGACGGTCCAGTTGAAGGCCGTCATCACCCATTCCGTCTGGCGCAGGTGGGCGACACCCACGCCGACCAGGAAGATCCCCGCGACGATGTGCGAGCCGCGGGCGGTGCGGCGCACGCGGCCGAACTGCCGTTCCAGCACCAGCCGGCCGACCAGCCGGGACAGCGCGAACAGGCCCGCCGCGACCAGCAACGACACGATGAAGACCACGACCGGCGTGGTCAGGTCGCCGTCGGACGAGATCGCCCAGATCCCCCAGCAGACGAACGCGAACAGCAGGCCCGCGAAGCTCCACTCACCACCGATCCGCAGCTGGCGCATGTGCCAGCCGAGCGAGTGGCGTTCCTGCGGCGCGTCGGCACCCGGCCAGCCCGTGCCGGTCGGCTCGTGCTCCGCCGCGAACTGCTGGGTCCGCGGACGCGGGTTCACCGCCGCGCGGCCGCTCGAGAACGGCGAGGGCGCGGGTGGCGGCTGGGCCGGCTGGCCCGGCGGCGCCGAGGCCGGCCGCGGCGGTACTGAGGCCGTCGGTGGGTCGGCCCAGGGATCCTGCGGTGGCATGTCGAGCGTCCGCTCGGACCACTGCGGTTGCTCTGGCATCGTGTCCCTCCCCCGGTACGGCCGGTTGCCGCCCTACAACGAGAGTAACGAGCCAACAAATAGGTCGCCTTCGCGCGGCCAGTCCGTTACACAATCAGCATGGACGACTCCGGGATCATCATCAGGACGGGCGACGCCGACGACTGGCCCGCCGTCTTCGAGCTACTCAGTTTCGCCTTCCACGAGCAGGGCACCCCGGAGGCCCGCGACTCCGAAGGTTCGGTCGTCGAGCCCGAGCGCACGCTCGTGGTCCAGGACGGCGACGCCATCGTGGGGCACACGGCGGCGTTCACCCGGGAGCTGACCGTGCCCGGCGCGATCGTGCCGGCCGCGCACGTCTCGCTGGTCAGCGTCGCGCCGACGCACAAGCGCCGCGGGCTGCTCACCCGGATGATGCACCGCCAGCTGCGGGACATCGCGGCCGCGGGCCGCGAGCCGATCGCCACCCTCTGGGCCAGCGAGACCAAGATCTATCCGCGCTTCGGCTACGGACCGGCGGCGCGGCGTCTGCACATGGAGATCATGATGCGGGAGGTACGGCCACCGGCGGGGCTCGCGCCCGGCTCCGCCGACCGGCTGCGCCTGGTCGAGCCCAAGGACGCGATCGCCGAGCTGGCCAAGGTCTACGAGCGGGTACGGCCCGAGCGCACCGGCTGGTCGAGCCGCGACGACCGGTGGTGGCGGTACGTGCTGGCCGACCTGGAATCGCAGCGCGAGGGCGCGACCAGCCTGCACGGCTTGGTGTACGACACCCCGAAGGGCCCGACGGGGTACGCGCTCTGGCGCACCAAGGACCGCTGGAACCGGCACGGGCCGGACAGCGAGGTGCAGGTCCGCGAGGTGGTGGCCGACGATCCGGTCGCCTACGCCGCCCTGTGGAACTTCCTGCTCACCATCGACCTGGCCCGCTCGGCGACGGTCTCCTTCGCCGCCGTGGACGAGCCGCTGCAGTATCTGGTCGACGAGCCGCGCCGGCTGGGCAGCGCCCTGTCCGACGGCCTCTGGATCCGCATCACCGACCTGCCCAAGGCGCTCGCGGCCCGGTCGTACGCGGCCCCGGTCGACGTCGTGCTGGAGGTCACCGACCCGCTGCTGGAGCAGAACACCGGCCGCTGGCGCCTCACCGCCGGCCCGGACGGCGGTGCCACTTGCCGGCCCACGACCGACCCCGCCGACCTGGCCTGCACGGTGCTGGAGCTCGGCTCGGCCTACCTGGGTGCGACGTCGCTCGCCGCGCTGGCCGCCGCCGGAACGGTCCGCGAACTGACCCCGGGCACGCTGCGGCGGGCGTCCGTCGCGTTCGGCTGGCATCGAATGCCGAATCCCACCGAGGTGTTCTGAGTGGGCCGGGCGACGGTAGGTTCGGCGTCATGGGCGAAGAACCCGAACGTCGACGCCGTCGCTTGCGTCCCTCCTCGTCGGCCGCGACCCCGCCCGCCGCGCCGGCCGACCCGTCCCCCGGGACGGCCGAGCCACCTGTGACAGCCCGGCCTGTGGCTGAGGCTGCCCGACCCGCGGCCGGGGCCCGGCCCGTGGCCGGTGCTGCCGGGCCCGCAGCCGGTCCTGCCGGGCCCGCAGCCGGTCCTGCCGGGCCCGCAGCCGGTCCTGCCGAGAGGGCCGCAGCCGGTCCTGCCGAGAGGGCCGCAGCCGGTCCTGCCGAGAGGGCCGGGCCTTCGGCCGGGCCAGCCGAGATGGCCGGACCAGCGACGGGGACGGCCGAGATGGCCAGGCTCGTGGCAGAAGCAGCTAGGCCTGCGGCCGAGGCGGCGGGATCCGTGGGATCCGTGGCTGAGACGGCGGAGGTGCTCGATCCCGGGCCCGCCGTGGCCGTGCCTGGGCCAGCCGTGCCCGCGCCAGCCGTGCCTGGGCCAGCCGTGCCCGGGCCAGCTGCGGCCGGGCCCGCCCACATCGAGGTCGCGGGCGCGAGTCCCCGCCCGGGTGCGCGACCGATCCGGACCGGCCCGCCGCCGGCCGGGCGGCCCACCAGGCCCGCGGCTCGGCCGACGTCCGGTGCGGGCGCAGGCGGGGACGACCAGTCCGAGCGCGGCCTGCGCGGGCTTGTCGGCTCTGGCTCGTCGCAGGTCAGCGTGGGCGCGGCGCTGCGGGCCCGGGACGCCGCCCGACCGACGGCCGAGCAGCTCGCCGAGGCAGCGGACGAGCTGGTGATCGTGCGGCGCAACTGGATGCCACGGGAGGACCTGCCCCGCAACCGCTAGCGGCCAACACCCGCAAGCGGGCCAACGCCCAGAAGCGGATCAGCGCCCGGAAGCGGATCAGCTTGCGGGCAGGGGCGGCAGCACGCGGGTGCTCTCGTACTCGGCGAGCTGGGCGATGCGGCGGGCGTGGCGCTCGCTGCCCGAGAACGGGGTCGTCAGGAAGGCCTCGGCCATCGCGGTGGCGTCGTCGAGGGTGTGTTCGCGGCCGCCGATGCTCAACACGTTCGAGTCGTTGTGCTGGCGGGCCAGCTGGGCGATCTCGACCTTCCACGCCAGCGCCGAGCGGACCCCGGGGATCTTGTTCGCGGCGATCTGCTCGCCGTTGCCGGAGCCGCCGATGACGATGCCCAGGCTGCCCTCGTCGGCGACCACCTTCGCGCCGGTGGCCAGGCAGAACGCCGGGTAGTCGTCCTCGGGGTCGTAAACGTGCGGTCCGACGTCGACGACGTCGTAGCCCTGCTTGGCGAGGTGATTGACGAGGTGCATCTTCAGCTCGAAGCCGGCGTGATCGGAACCCAGGTAGACGCGCATGACCCGAAGTCTGTCAAACCACGATCAGAACGTCAGCGCGGCCCGCAGGCCGGCCGCGATCTGGTCGGCGGCGACCCGCGCCGCGTCGAAGAGGGCGAGCTTGCGGACGAACCCGTGATTGACGCCCGCATACCGCACGTGGACCACCGACACACCCGCCGTGAGCAGCGCGTCCGCATAGTCTGCGCCCTCGTCGCGCAGGACGTCGTATTCGGCGGTGAGCAGCAGCGTCGGCGGCATGCCGGCCAGGTCGGCGACCGCCAGCGGCGCCACGTCGGGGCTGAAGCGCTGCGCCGGATCGGGCACGAACGTCTCCCACGCCAGCCGCATCGCCGCCCGGTCGAGGCCGTAACCGCCGACCTCGTCGTAGGACTCCGAGGCCGTCATCGGGTCGATCGCCGGGTAGATCAGCACCTGGTAGTCGAGCGGGGTGGCGGCGTCCCGCTGGCGCCGGGCGGCGACGGTGGCGAGCTGCGCGCCGGCGCTGTCCCCGCCGATCGCCAGCCGGGACGGGTCGACGCCCAGGCCCGCGCCTTCCTTGCGGACCCAGCCCAGCACGGTCTCCACGTCCTCGAGGCCGGCCGGGAACACATGCTCGGGGGCGAGCCGGTAGTCGACCGACAGGACCGCGCAGCCCGAGCGGTCCGCGATGCGCCGGCAGAGCCTGTCGACCGTCTCGACGCTGCCGTAGCACCAGCCGCCACCGTGCACGTAGACCAGGACGGGCGCGCCGGTGCGGGCCGCATACAGCCGGCAGGGCACGCCGTCCGCGTCGACGTCGGCCACCACCGGCAACGGGACCGCCGGGCCGCACTCGGCCTCGTTCGACTCCTCCATCGCCTGCCGGGCGAAGAGCAACAACTCGTATGGGTCGGCGGCGAGCGCCTCCGCGCTCGGCCGCCGCCGGATCGCCAGCGACGCCTCTACTTGTGGGTGCAGCATCAGCCGAGCTGCGCCAGGACGAGGCCGCCCCGGGCCTTCGGGGTGAACCAGGTGCTCTTGCGGGGCAGCTTCTGCCGGGCCAGGTTGACCGCCACGAAATCCTCGACCGTCACCGGGGCGATCAGCACGGCCAGCTCGGCACGGCCCGCGTCCACCTCGCCGCGCAGCCACCCGGCCGGGTAGTCGCCGCCGA
Source organism: Actinoplanes sp. ATCC 53533 (assembly GCF_003947245.1). NCBI lineage: Bacteria > Bacillati > Actinomycetota > Actinomycetes > Micromonosporales > Micromonosporaceae > Actinoplanes > Actinoplanes sp. ATCC 53533. Next base: position 20,894 of record NZ_QHHV01000155.1, read on the forward strand.
CATAGGAGACCCGCTTGTCGCCCGGGTCGAGCCCGAGCACGTCGCCGAGCAGGATCCGCTCCACCAGGGCGTGATCCAGGCTCTCCACGGGGGACGCGCCCGGCGCCGGTGGCAACACCACCGCATACGAGCGGCCGGCCGCGTACAGCTCGATGGTGCCCTTGGCGGGCACCGCCGCGGGGCGCGGCAGCTCCTCGACCCGGGCCCCGGCCGCGGTGAGGCGAGCGACGAAGTCGGCCTCCGGGACCTCGCTGACCAGGCGGTTGTATGGCTGGATGGCGACGGAGGCCGGGGTGGTGACGACCGCCAGGAATCGCGCCAGCCCGCCGGTCTGCGCGGCCAGGCTGCGGTGGTTGCCGTCCGCGACGACCAGCTCGCCGCCGCCGGCCAGCCCGGTCAGCTCGGCCTGCAGCGGGCCGGCGGGAACCACCCAGATGGCGTGCGTGCGGCCGCTCTGGTCGGTGTCGGTGGCCGCCGGCACGCCGGCCGCGTCGGTGGCCGCGGCGAGCGCGGCGTGCAGCTCGTCGCCCTTGCCGGTCTGCAGCAGCAGCACCGGCGAGAGCAGGGTGCGCAGGGCCTCGGCCAGGGCGACGCGCTCGCGCACCTTGGCGATGAACACGTCCTCGTTGCGGATGACCAGGCCGGGCTCGTCGACGCTGGTGGAGATCTGGTCGGTGTCGACCATCGCCCACAGGCCGAAGGCGTCGGGCTCGCCGGGCGCGGAGATCCGGTAGAGGACCACCACCTGCTCAGCGGGTGAATAGCTGCCCACCTCCTGCTCCCGTGCGAGCCGGCCGGCGGCGTCGCCGAGGCAGTCGAGGAACGACTTGCCCACCGACCCCGGCGCCCGGTGGGGCATCTCGATGGCGAGCGCGCTGTGCGGGTTCGCGGCGATGATCCCGGTGATCTCGGCATCGTCGGCGAACTCGTCGTAATTTTGCGCGCCGGTGCCGCCAGTGGTGATCCAGGCCCGGCTGATCGGGTGCACGACCGTCATGCCGCGAACCTACCTACCGGCTGTGACATTCGTATGCACACCCCAGGTGTGTTCCCACCCTCACTTCGTGCGGCGGGCCTTGCCGTACGCGGGCACGGACGGCATGTTGCCGCGCATCTTGGCCTGCTTCGCCTCGCGGACGGCCGCGACGGGGCGGCCCGGCACCACCACCGGGAAGGCGATGACGGTGACGGGCGGGGCCACCATCGCGGCGACATCCGCCGGCAGACTGGGGCAGACGCTGTCCCAGGCCCCGCGATAGACAGCGATCGTGGAAGTGGCGACGCAGTCGGACTCGGCCATCAAAGCCTCCGGTCAGATGTGGTTCTCACCCATCCAACGACCTGTCGGAGGCTCAGGTGGCGAACTTGCATGGGTTTTCCGCCGCGTGTGGGCTGAGCGGCGAACTTGCCTGGGTTTTCCGCCGCGGGTGGGCTGAGCGGCGAACTTGCCTGGATTTTCCGCCGCGGGTGGGCTAAGCGGCGAACTCGTCCAGGAACTGCTACTCGAAGATGGGGTCGATGTCTCGGCTGCGCTTGAGCTCGAAGAAGCCGGGCGTGCCGGCGACCAGCAGGACGCCGTCCCAGAGCTTGCCCGCCGCCTCGCCCTTCGGCGCCGGCGTGACCACCGGGCCGAAGAAGGCCACCTTCTCCCCCGCCACCGGCCCGGGCGCGTGGATGACGGGCGTGCCGACGTCCGTGCCGACCGGCTTCATGCCGGCGTTGTGGCTGGCCTTCAGCGCGTCGTCCCAGGCGTCGCTGGTGGCCGCGTCGGCGAGCGCCGGGTCGAGGCCCACCTCGGCCAGCGCCTCGGTGTAGAGCTTGGCGTCCAGCTCGTACTTCCCCAGGTGGATGCGGGTGCCCAGGGCGGCGTAGAGGGCGCGCAGGACCTGCGGGCCGGCGGTCTCGGCGGCGGCGACGCAGACCCGGACCGGGCCCCATCCCTTGGCCATGAGGTCCTGGTACTGCTCGGGCAGTTCGCGGCCCGAGTTGAGCACCGAGAGACTCATGACGTTGAACGTGATGTCGATGGAACGGACCTGCTCGACCTCGAGCAGCCAGCGGGAAGTCATCCAGGCCCAGGGGCAGATCGGGTCGAACCACATGTCGACCGCGGAGCGTTCAGTCATACCCCGATCCTGCCTCGCCCGGCCCGAACCCGGCGGTGACATGCACCACGAGTCGAGCGCATAGGGTTACGGGAAAGTTCTGGGTCGGGGCCGCCGAAGCCCGGATCAGCATGGAGGAGAGTGAACGTGGCCGGAGTTCGTAACCTGACCCAGGTCGAGGCCGCCGAGCGGGCCCGCCTGCTCGAGGTGACCGGGTACGACATCGCCTTGGATCTGACGGACGGCCGAGGCGGGCCCGGCGCCGGCACGTTCCGTTCGACCACCGAGGTCACGTTCCGCTGCGCCGAGCCCGGCGCGCAGACGTTCATCGAGGTGGCGGCGGCGAGCGTACGGTCCGCGGTGCTCAACGGCGCGCCGGTCGACCTGTCCGGTTGGTCGGCGGAGAACGGCCTGACGCTGACCGGGCTGGCCGCGGACAACACCCTGGTCGTCGACGCCGACTTCGCCTACTCGGCGAGCGGGCAGGGCATGCAGCGCAGCGAGGACCCGGTCGACCACGAGATCTACCTGTACAGCCAGTTCGAGACGGCGGACGCCCAGCGCGTCTATGCCGCCTTCGACCAGCCCGACCTGAAGAGCGTCTACACCTGGCACGCGACGGTGCCGGGGCACTGGACGGTGGTGTCCAACATGCCGGCCGCCGAGAGCGTGCCGGCCGCCGACGGCGCGAAGACGGTGCATTTCGGCACGTCGCCGCGGATGAGCACCTACATCACCGCGCTCTGCGCCGGGCCGTACCACGAGGTGCGCGACAGCCACGACGGCATCGAGCTGGGCATCTACTGCCGGGCGTCGATGGCGCGGTATCTCGACCCGGACGAGCTGTTCCTGATCACCAAGCAGGGCTTCGACTTCTTCCACGAGCAGTTCGGCGTGCGCTATCCGCTGCCGAAATACGACCAGCTCTGGGTGCCCGACTTCAACGCCGGCGCGATGGAGAATTTCGGCTGCGTCACGCACGCCGAGGCGCACTACATCTTCCGGTCGCAGGTCACCGACTACGAGTACGAGCAGCGCGCCAACACGATCCTGCACGAGCTGGCCCACATGTGGTTCGGCGACCTGGTGACCATGCGCTGGTGGAACGACCTGTGGCTGAACGAGTCGTTCGCGGAGTGGGCGAGCCACTGGTGCAACACCTCCGCCACCCGCTTCACCGACGCCTGGTCGACGTTCCTGTCGGTCCGCAAGTCCTGGGGCTACCGGCAGGACCAGCTGTCCTCGACCCACCCGGTCTACTGCGAGATGCCCGACCTGGAGGCGGTCGAGGTCAACTTCGACGGCATCACGTACGCCAAGGGCGCGAGCGTCATCAAGCAGCTCGTCGCGTACGTCGGGCTGGACTCGTTCCGGGCCGGGCTGCGGGCGTACTTCCAGCGGTACGCGTGGGGCAACGCCACGTTCGACGACCTGCTGACCGAGCTGGAGACGGCGTCGGGCCGCGAGCTGCGCAAGTTCGCCGCGCAGTGGCTGGAGACCGCCCAGGTCAACACGCTGCGGCCGGTGCTGACCATCGGCGCCGACGGCGCGTACGCGAAGGTCGTGGTGAAGCAGGAGGCGCCCGCCGCCTATCCCACGCTGCGCACCCACCGCATCGGCGTCGGCCTCTACGACGTCCGGGGCGACCGGCTGGTGCGCCGCGAGCTGCTGGAGATCGACGTGACCGGCGAGGAGACCGAGATCACGGCGCTGGTCGGGGTGCCGGCCGCGGACGTGCTGCTGCTCAACGACGACGACCTGACGTACGCGAAGCTGCGCCTGGACGAGCGCTCGATGGCCGCGGTCGTTCAGCACATCGACGGCTTCGAGTCGTCGCTGCCGCGCGCGCTGTGCTGGGCCGCGGCCTGGGACATGCTGCGCGACGCCGAGCTGGCGGCGCGGGACTACCTGGCCCTGGTCAGCACCGGCCTGCCCAAGGAACGCGACATCAACCTGACCACCGCGACCCTGCGGCAGGCGGCGACGACGCTGACCGTGTACGCGGACCCGGCGTGGGCGCCGACCGGCTGGGCGCTGCTCGCCGACACGGCCCGGCAGGCGCTGGCCGCGGCCCAGCCGGGCAGCGGCTTCCAGCTCGCCTGGGCGCGCGCCTTCATCAACGCGGCCCGCAGCGAGGACGACCTGGTGGTGCTCCGGGGCTGGCGGGGCGGCACCGGCGTGCCCGAGGGTCTGACGATCGACACCGAGCTGCGCTGGTCGCTGCTGGAGGCGCTGGCCTCCCGGGGCGCGGCGACCGAGGCGGAGATCGACGAGGAGCTGGCGTCGGACCGGACGGCCAGCGGCGAGCGGGAGGCCGCGCTGGCCCGGGCGCTGCTGCCGACGCCGGAGAACAAGGCCCGGGTCTGGGCCCAGCTGACCGGCGACGAGACGCTGGCGAACTGGCTCAGCCGGTCGCTGCTGCAGGGCTTCCAGACCTCGACGCAGGTGGCGCTGACCGCGCCCTACGCTCCGAGGTTCTTCGAGGTCATCGACGACGTGTGGGCCCGCTCGGACAGCGAGCCCGCGCAGGAGTTCGCCATGCTGGCCTACCCGGCGTACCAGGTCAGCCAGGAGACGGTCGCCCTGACCGACGCCTGGCTGGCCGACGACGACCACTCGCCCTCGCTGCGCCGCCTGGTGGCCGAGGGCCGTGACGGTGTGCTGCGGGCGCTGCGGGCCCGCGCGAAGGACGCCAGCGCCGCTTGATGAGTTCACGCGGGTCGTGCGGAATTGAATTCCGCGCGACCCGCAAAACCTACGGCGCCGAAACCCACCGGAAACAACACTGCGTGAGTACGCTGGCACTCCACAGTGATGGAGGTGGGCCGGTGGCCATCGGTACGAACTCCCTGCCGAGGTGGACCGCCCCCGACGGCCGCTGGACCGAACCGGACCTGCACCTGTTCCCGCAGGACGGGCACCGCTACGAGATCGTCGACGGCAGCCTGCACGTCACCCCGCCGCTGGACGGTCCGCACGAGGCCATCGTCCAGGCCGTGCTGGTCGCACTGCGCGGCGCCGCGCCCCGCGGCTGGTGGGTTTGCGCCCGGCTCGGCGTCGAGGCCGGCGCCAGCAGCCTGGTCCCGGACGTGACCGTGCTGCGGCCGCACTCGTCGGGCGCGATCTGGGCCGACCCCGCCGACGTCGCGTGCGTGATCGAGGTGGAGGCCGACACCAGCCGCCGCTACGACCGGCTGCTCAAGCCGACCCTCTACGCCGACGCGGGCATCCCCGCCTACTGGCGGATCGAGCCGGAGCCGGTGCCGGTGCTGCACACCTACGTCCTGGGTCCCGACGGCTACCTGCCGCTGCAGACGGTGCAGGGCGCCGACCCGGTGCAGGTCGACGCCCCGTTCCCGGTGCGGGTGGCCCCGTCCGCGTGGCTCTGACGCGTTTAGTGCCGGCCGGCGTGTGACGCCAGCTGGTCGATCCCGGCGAGCACGCCCCCGGAGAGGTCTCCGCCGGCGAATGCGGCCGCCATCGACAGCGCCGCGAGCTTGGCGTCGCGGTCGGTGATGCGCTTGCGGGCATCCGTGCCGGTGACGATCTCCAGCACCCGCTGGTTCGGCGAGATGGCGATCAGCACCGCCTTCGCGGCGCCGTCGAGCTGACGGTGCAGCCGCTCGGCGTGATCGCGGGTCGGCTCCTCGAGGTCGCCGATGAAGACGCTGAAGGTCAGGCCGGTCTGCTGGTCGGCGACCCGTAGCGCCTCGTCGAGGCGCAGGAGCTGCCGGGTGGTGAACGGCCCGTCGAGCGCCGCGATGCTCTCCGGCGACATCGTCAGCTCGGGCGCCTCGGTCAGCGTCGGGCCACCGGCGTGGTCGAGGGCGGTCAACGGCTGCTCGGAGCCGCTGACGATGGCGTCGTGCTCACCAACGGTCACTTGCGCCTCCTGTCGGGCCGGGCCGCACCTGCCTGCCCGCGGAGTCCTCGATGACACCTGCGGGCAGCTCCGGAGCGGACGCGTTCCTGCCACCGAACGCCGGGCTCACCTGTGCGGGCGAGGCCAGGAACCAGATCGGCTTGAAGTCGTAGGGCCGGCCGGGCCGGTAGCGGCGGGCGGGCCGGGCCCGGGTGGAGCCGGACGCGACGAGTGCGGCGACGACGGCGATGACACCCAAAGGGATGATCGCATAAACGAGAATCGTGCTGAAAATCGACAACCTCAACGCCCCCAGGCGTCAAAAGGAACCGGGCTAATTCACTGTCTTCCCAGTGATCCGAACGTCAATCACGGTAGCGGAGTGCGGGTCGTCGCGGAGCGTCGGGTGTCAACACTCATAAGCGGGATCTCCGCGCCCACGCGAAAACGGCCCGGAGGTGCGAAAATCACCCTCACGCGCCGTCCGCGAAGTTCCTGCCCCGGACGGCAGGAGGGGGAGGTCATGCGCATACCCGTCCCGGCCGCGCTCGCGGCGCTGGCCCTGGCCGTACCGGTCGTGCTGATCGACGTTTCCCCAGCTCGGGCAGTCGGCGTCTTCGTGGAGGTCAACCCGAGCACGGTCCGCGCCGGCGACGAGATCGGCATCCGGGCCAGCTGTGACGACAACCTCAAGGCGGCGACGGTCACCATCGACCCGACCGGCGCGATCATCGTCTCCCCCCGGTACGGCTTCCTGACGGCGACCGCCCGGGTGCCGGCCACCACCGACGCGGGCGACTACGACGTCGACCTGAAGTGCCCGGACGGCAAGACGGCGAAGAGCACGCTGCACGTCGTGGTCAAGGTGGAACCGGTCCGCGGACCGGCGACCGGCGGTGGCGGCACGGCACCCGGTCGAGCCGCGCCGTTCCTGATCGGCGGCGGCCTGGTGGCGCTGGCCGCCGGCTTGGCACTGAGCGTGGTGGCCACCCGTCGCCGCCGCCTCGGCTGAGGCGCGGCCGATGACCCGACCGGCGCTCCACCGCCCCGCGCCTCCCGGCCCCGAGATGCCCGCCTCGGTCCTGCGCCGCCGCCCCGCCGAGATCGTGACCCGCCCCCGGCCCGTCCCCACGCGAGTCCGCCCCAGGCCCGTCCCCGGGACAGTGCGCCCCCGGTTGTTGGTCGCACCGGCCCGCACACCGCCGCCGCGCCCCCGCGCGCTGTCCGGCCGCCGGCCGATGCCGCTCGGCCTGATGGCGGCGATCCTGGTGTTCGTCGGCCTGTTCACCGTCGGCGCGGGCCTGGGCGCGGCGACCGGCTTCGACCTGGGCGAGCTGTTCAAGGGCCCGGACAAGCCGCCGCCACGCGCGTTCCCGGTCCTGGACCCGAGCCCGCCGAAGCGCCTGACCATCCCGTCGATCAAGGTGGAGGCGCCGATCCTGCGGGTGGGGCTGGCGAAGGACGGCTCGTCGGTGGACGTGCCTCCGCTGAAGAGGCACAACGAGGCGGGCTGGTTCGATCAAGGCCCGACGCCGGGCCAGTTCGGCCCGGCGCTGATCGTGGGGCACGCGGACACCCGCACCGGCCCGTCGGTCTTCGCCAACCTGGGCAAGCTCAAGGCGGGCCAGCGGATCGAGGTGCTCCGCGAGGACGACTCGGTGGCGATCTTCCAGATCAACTCGGTGGAGTCCTTCAGCAAGGAGAAGCTGCCGGCCAAGCGCGTCTACGGCGACTACAGCAGGCCGTCCCTGCGCCTGATGACCTGCGGCGGCAAGTGGCTGGGCGGCAAGCGGGGTTACAGCGACAACGTCGTGGTCTTCGCCAGCCTGGTCAGCGCCGAGGAGACCTAGGTCAGCACGATTCGTGGGCCGCGCGAGCGGTCAGGCGGCTTCGGCGATCAGGGGCTTCGGGAGATCCAGCCAGTCCGCCCAGCGGGGGTCCGGGGTGCGGTGGCCGAGCACGCGCCAGGCCACCCCGCGCGGGGCCGCCGGGGCCTGGTGCAGGCGCCAGCCCAGCTCCGCCGGCGTCTTGTCGCCCTTGCTGTGGTTGCACTTGGCGCAGGCCGCCACCACGTTGTCCCAGGCGTGCAGGCCGCCGCGGCTGCGGGGGAAGACGTGGTCGATGGTCTCGGCCGAGCCGCGGCAGTAGGCGCAGCGGCCGCCGTCGCGGGCGAAGATCGCTCGGCGGGAGAGCCCGACGTGGGTGCGGTACGGAACCCTCACGTACCTCGTCAGCCGGACCACCGACGGCACCGGGAGGGTGTAGTGGGGGCTGTGCAGGATGCCGTCCCCGTCGGAGACGCATTCAGCCTTGGCCGTCAACACCAGGATGGTCGCTCGACGCACCGATACGACGCACAGCGGCTCGTAGGTAGCGTTCAACACCAACGCGGAGGAGCCCACTGCGGGTCGTATGTCAGGCATCGCGATCACCCTTCGGTGTAAGTGCTTGCAACCGCTCCCGTGTGCTTGTCGTCATGGCACGAGCGCCGGAATCCTCCGGTGCTCGTGGCCCAATAGTCCCTGACGAACGGCGAATTGGCGAGCACAATCTGTGGCCGGACCGTAAACGTCTGAGGTCTCCGGGGCAGATGTCCGGTTCCGGCGCGGGGCGGGCGAGCCGGTAGGTTAGGGCCCCGTGATTCCGTTAGCCCCCATCCCAGCCCCCTCCGGTTCGCCCGCGCCCTTCCTGCCCGGGACGCCGAACGTCACCGAGAGCTGCAAGACCGACGCGGTCTGCACCTGGGTCTTCGACCAGACCGGGATCCAGTGGCTGGCCAACGGCGGATACCTGTTCGTCGTGAAGCCGGTGCGGATCATCCTGATCATTCTGATCGCGGTGCTCATCCGATGGCTGCTGCACCGCGCCATCCACCGGCTCACCGCCACCACCTCGCGGGCCGCCATGCCCGCGCTGCTCAAGCCCCTGCGCGAGCGCGCGGACAAGCAGCAGGAGGCCGCCGACAACACCTTCATCCCGGAGCGCCGGCGGCAGCGTGCCGAGGCCATCGGCTCGGTGCTGCGCAGCTTCGTCACCGCGGTCGTCTTCACCATGGCCGTGCTGCTGGTCCTGGGCGAGCTCGGGTTCAACCTCGGGCCCCTGCTGGCCAGCGCGAGCATCGTCGGCGTGGCCCTCGGCTTCGGCGCGCAGAGCCTGGTCAAGGACCTGATCGCGGGCCTGTTCATGCTGCTGGAGGACCAGTACGGCGTCGGCGACTCGGTCGACCTGGGTGACGCGGCCGGGGTCGTGGAGACGGTCGGCCTGCGGGTCACCACCGTGCGGGACATGCGTGGCGTGCTCTGGTACATCCGCAACGGCGAGATCATCCGGGTCGGCAACAAGAGCCAGGGCTGGGCGATGGTGGTCATCGACATCCCGATCGGCTTCGTCAACTCCGAGCAGGCCACCGCGGTCCTGCGCGAGGCCGCGATGGCGCTCGCCGACGAGCCGGAGCACGCGACCGAGTTCCTCGAGCCGCCGGACGTGATCGGAGTCGAGCAGATGACCGTCGACGGCGCGGTGATCCGCACGATCGCGAAGACCACCGCGGAGGGTCAGCCGATCGTGCAACGCGAGTTGCGGCGCCGGCTCACCGAGGCGCTGGAGACCTCCGGCATCTCCGAACGCATCGCCGCGTCGCGGATGTTGCCCCGTTCGGCGGTGCCTCCGATGTCCTCCGGCGGTTCCGGCGACTCCTCCGGCACCCCTGGGGGTGCGACCTGACCTGGGAGGACGACAAGATGGGGGATGTCCGGACTCCACCGAATGGCCGACATTTTCCCCGTACGCCCTAGCCAGGGCTCGGACGATCGGGCAGAATCGTGCAAGGAGCATCTGCACTTGCAGCGTCACGTTCGCGCGGGATCCGACCACCCCGAATTTCCTTCACGAACGTGTCCGGCCGGCGGCGATCCCGCCGATCAGCCGGTGATCGCGATCGATGGAGGGTCCAGGTGTCGGACGACCGACCCGCTGCGCAGCCGGCTGACCGAGCCGGGGGCGCTCCGGAGCCGGACACCTCTGTCACGTTCCGAGATCTCTTCGCGGCCCGTGAATATCGCGCGGTCTATTCCTCGCTCGTCGTCAACTGGCTCGGCGACTACCTGGCCCGGGCCGCCATCATGGTGCTGGTCTACCAGCAGTCCCGGTCGGTGCTGCTGTCCGCGGCGTCGTTCGCGATCAGTTACCTGCCGTGGATCGTCGGCGGGCCGTTCCTGGCGGCGATCGCGGAGCGCTATCCGTACCGTCGGGTGTTGATCGTCGCCGACCTGGCCCGGGCCGTCCCGATCGCGCTCATCGCCCTGCCCGGCATGCCGATATACGCGATCCTGGTGCTGCTCTTCGTGGCCATGCTGGGCGCGCCGCCCACCCAGGCCGCCCGCTCGGCGCTGCTGCCGCTGATCCTGGAACGCCGCACGCTCGTCACCGGGCTCGCGGTCAACGCCTCTACCTCGCAGGCCGCCCAGGTCTTCGGCTATGTGGTCGGCGCCCTCGTCGCCACCGGGATCAACGCCCGGCTCGGCATCGCCCTGGACGCGATCTCGTTCGTCATCTCGGCCGTGATCATCGCGCTCTGGGTGGATCCGCGGCCCGCGGCCGCCGGTCCGGACCAGCGCCGGCACCTGCTGCGCGAGACCGGCGAGGGGTTCCGGCTGGTCTTCGGCACGCCGTTGCTCCGCTCGATCGCGCTCACGGTGTTCGCGCTGACCACCTTCGCGATCCTGCCCGAGGGCCTGGCCGCCGGCTGGGCCGCGCTGTTCCACCACGACCCGTCCGCCCGGGGCTTCGACCAGGGCCTGATCATGGCGGCCGGCCCGGTCGGCTTCGTGATCGGCGGGCTGGCCGTCGGCCGGCTGGTTCGCCCGTCCGGCCGCCGGCGCCTGGTGAAGCCGTTCGCCGTGCTGGCGCCGCTGGCCCTGGCCCTGACCATGTTCGCGCCGAACGCCGCCACGGTCGCCGTGCTGGCCGGGGTCTCCGGCGTCGCCCAGGGCGGCCTGATGCCCACCCTCAACGGCGAGTTCGTGCTCGCGCTCCCGCACGGCTACCGCGCCCGGGCATACGCCGTCATGCAGGGCGGCGTGCAGTTCATCCAGTTCTTCGCGGTGGTGGTGACCGGCGCGCTGGCCCAGGTCTCGTCGATTCCCCTGGTCGTCGGCCTGTGGAGCCTCGGCGGCCTGGTGCTGATGGTCGTGCTGGTGTCCCGCCGGCCGCGATATTCGGCGTATGACATGCCGGTCAGCCCGGCCGTGCCCGAGCACGCCGGAGCAACGCGCGTCACACCGGAGCAGGTTCGGCGCAGCGCGGCTGGCAAACTGGATCGGTGAGCGCATCCAGCGAGGAACCGGACGTCAGCTTCTTCTCCGCCATCGGCGGCGAGCCGACCTTCCGCCGGCTCGTCGACGCCTTCTACGCGGGCGTGGCGGAGGATCCCCTGCTGCGCCCGATGTATCCCGAGGAGGATCTCGGCCCGGCCGCGGAACGGCTGACGCTCTTCCTGATGCAGTATTGGGGCGGCCCGAACACCTATTCGGCCCAGCGCGGCCACCCACGGTTGCGGATGCGGCACGCACCGTTCACGGTCGGCCCGGCCGAGCGGGACGCCTGGCTGCGGCACATGCGCGCCGCCGTCGACTCGCTGCGGCTGCCGGAGCCCCAACACACCACGCTCTGGGACTATCTCGAGCGCGCCGCATACTTCATGGTCAACAAGATGGACGCGCATCCCGGAGGTCAACCCGCTCGTTGATCGGGTGTATGACGCGGTCGTCCCACCACGGACGGTCGCGTTCCCGATCCCAGGAGCTGACCGATGCGACGCCGCTTGCTCGCCGCCACCGCGCTGACCTGCGCCGCCCTGCTGGGCGCGACGCCCTCGGTGGCTGACCCGGCCCAATCGGCGGTGGTCTCGGCCAACCCGGTCGACTTCACCCCGCACGTGCTGGACGGGACGGTCTGGGCGCTCGCGGTGGTCGGCGACACGGTCGTCGTCGGCGGCAGCTTCACCAGGGTCCAGGACAGCGCGCGCAAGACCACCTACGCCCGGAAGAACATCTTCGCGTACGGGCTCCGGGACGGCGCGGTGCGCTCGTTCGCCCCGGCCGTCGACGCCGCGGTCTACGCCCTGGCTCCGGGCGCGAGCAACACCGTCTACCTGGGCGGCGGCTTCAAGACGGTGAACGGCGCGGCGCAACGAGGGCTCGCCCGGGTCGCGATCGGCGACGGCGCCCGGATCACCGGCTTCGCCGCGAAGACCAACTGGGGCGACGTGCGCGTCCTGAACACGCGCGGCGCCAAGCTCTACGCCGGCGGCACCTTCTCCGCGATCAACGGCGTCACCCGGGTCGGGCTGGCCCGGGTGGACGCCGGCACCGGCCGGGTCGACCCCGGCTTCGATGCCAAGATCTCCGCGCCCGGCCTGAGCCGGCCCCGGGTCGAGCACTTCGACATCTCCCCCGACGGCAGCCGGCTGATCGCGGTCGGCGCGCTGCTCAAGGTGGGCACGGCCGCCCGCACCCAGATCGCGATGTTCGACATCACCGGCGCCGCGGCCACCCTCACGAGCTGGTACACCGACGCCTACCAGCCGGCCTGCCTGGAGGGTTTCGACACCTACCTGCGCCAGGTGAAGTTCTCCCCGGACGGCAGGTGGTTCGTCGTCGCCGCGACCGGCCGGGTCTCCTCGCCGACCAAGCTCTGCGACTCGGCGGCCCGCTTCGAGGCCACCGGCGGCGGCAAGCACAACCCGACCTGGGTCCAGCGCACCGGCGGCGACTCGCTCTACGCGGTCGCGGTGACCGGCAGCGCGGTGTACGTCGGCGGCCACCAGCGCTACCTGGACAACCCGTACGGCAGCGACGCCAAGGGCCCGGGTCCGGGTGCCGTCCCGCGGGTCGGCATCGGCGCGATCAACCCCGCGACCGGCAAGGCCCTGGTCTGGAACCCGAGCCGGGACCGGGGGGTCGGCGTGCGCGCGTTCCAGGTCGTGCCGGAGGGCCTGATCGTCGGCTCGGACACCGACAAGCTGGGCCGCGAGTATCACGGCCGGGTCGGTATGTTCCCGCTGAGCTGAACGGTCCCGCAAAGGAAAGAGGGCCCCTCGGGGCCCTTCTTCACGTCCGTCAGAGCAGCGCGCCCTCGTCGTGCAACCAGTCGACGAACGAGGTCGCGACGGCCGCGCCACAGTCGAGCATCTCCACCAGCAGCGCGTCGTGCGCGCCCGAGGCGAGCGGCACCTGCAGCTCGGCGTAGATCGGGAGCTGGCCCCGCTCGGTGGGATCGCCGACGTAGGCCTTGCAGAAGCGGCGGGTGTGGTTCCACTCGTTGACCACGCGGTAGGCGCGGTCGGCCCAGTCCGGCGGGACCGTCGCGTGCGGACGGGCCCGCATCACCAGGATCTCGTCGTCGGGCCCCTCGAGCGTGAACAACACGGCGTGCCGTTCCCACATGGCCAGCAGGCTGCCACCGCCGTCGGCCAGGAACCGGATATCCAGCAGATCGAGGGCCTTGCCGATGCGCTCCAGATCCACGGTGGCGACCTGATCGGGCTCGTCGCTCGCGGACCGATCGGCGGAGGACATCGAAGAGTGTCCCGGCTCACGCTGCGTCGGCACTCCGACGCGGACGTTGCTCTGCAACGCCACCTCGCCGCCGGTCTCGGGCTCATCGCCTCCGGCCGACGCGGGACGCCATGACCACCACGGCATCGTTGTGCACCTCGCTCCCCAGCAGGCCCGCCGCCGGACGTAGCGGTGGACCTCGGGGCGACGGTACCCGTACAGGTCGCGGAGGTCATCCCCTCAAAGGGAGGGCGCGACCGGACGACCGATGCCACATCACCCTTTCGGGTGACCCCCTATAGGCATGACGGTCAATACTTGGACCGGCTGTAGCCACGCAACTCCATATGGTGCAGAAAGCCCCACCCAGCGTCCCGCCATGCGCACCCGCGTCGCGGGGGTGTCCTGATCGGCCGGACCGAGGAAACCCATCCGCGACACCGCCTGGACGAGTCGCTGGGAGACCTCCACCGGCTCGCCCTCGTCCCGGGTGACCACAAGCGCGACGTGATCCAGTAAGGCGTCGCGCACGGCGCGCTGCCCGACCGCGCGGCCCGCGAGGCCGCCCGCGGTCACCTCGCGCAACGTGACGGCCGCCGCCTCGGCCAGCCGGCTCAGCTCGGCCGCCGCCACCGTTTCGACCGCGATCGATCGGCCCGGCGGCAGCTGCCAGCGCCATTCGGCGTCCCGCCTGGCGGGCAACTCCGGGCTCTGCCCGGCCAGCGCGGCCAGCAGACCGGCCGCCGGCACGGTCGCGTCGCCCGGGCCGGGCCCGGCCACCTTGCGGGTGACCAGCACGCCCCAGGGCAGGACCGCCCACAGCGCGGTGTGCTCGCCCGCCGAGCGCAGCCGGACCAGCACGTTGCGGTCGAGCCGGGTCAGCCGGGCCAGGAACGCGCCCGCGTCCGCGACGCCGGCGATGCCGTGCGCGGTCATCAGAGCTCCTGGTACGGCTTGAGGAAGTCCTTCTCGGCCGTGGTCAACCGGCGCGGGAACTGCTTCTCCAGGTTGAACGGCACACAGACCGACCTCGCCCGGCTGGCCAGCACGTCACCGTCGAAGAGCTCGTAGTCCACGGTGAAGCTGGCGGCCCGCAGCTCGGAGACCCACAACTCGATCCGGACGGCATCGCCGTAATCCACCGGGCGCAGATAGTCGACCTCGTGCCGGGAGATCACGATCCCGTCCTCGAACGAGGTCAGGCCCTGCGCCCGGGCGCCGACGAAGAACATGGCGACGCGCGCCTCCTCGTACAGGGTGAGGAAGCGCGCGTTGTTGACGTGGCCGTACGCGTCCATGTCGGACCAACGCACGGCCACGTCGTGGGTGAACCTCATCGACGGGGTTCGCTGGGGTTTTCCGCCGCGGGTCGGCTCAGTCACGCGTCAGCTTGCGGTAGGTCACCCGATGCGGGCGGGCCGCGTCGGCGCCGAGCCGGTCGATCTTGTTCTTCTCGTACGCGTCGTAGTTGCCCTCGAACCAGAACCACTTGTCCGGGTCCTCGTCGGTGCCCTCCCACGCCAGCATGTGGGTGGTGATCCGGTCCAGGAACATCCGGTCGTGCGAGATGACCACGGCGCAGCCCGGGAACTCCAGCAGCGCGTTCTCCAGGCTGGACAGCGTCTCCACGTCCAGGTCGTTCGTCGGCTCGTCGAGCAGCAGCACGTTGCCGCCGATCTTCAGGGTCATCGCCAGGTTGAGCCGGTTGCGCTCACCGCCGGACAGGACCTTGACCGGCTTCTGCTGGTCCGGGCCCTTGAAGCCGAACGCGGCCACGTAGGCACGGGACGGCATCTCGACCTTGCCGACCATCATGTAGTCGAGCCCGTCGGAGACGACCTCCCACACCGTCTTCGCCGGGTCGAGGCCGGCGCGGCTCTGGTCCACGTACGACAGCTTCACGGTCTCGCCGACCCGGACCGTGCCCTCATCCGGCTGCTCGAGCCCGACGATGGTCTTGAACAGCGTGGTCTTGCCGACGCCGTTCGGGCCGATGATGCCGACGATGCCGTTGCGCGGCAGCGAGAACGACAGGTGGTCGATGAGCACCCGGTCGTCGAAGCCCTTGACCAGGTCATTGCTCTCGATCACCGTGTTGCCCAGGCGCGGGCCCGGCGGGATCTGGATCTCCTCGAAGTCCAGCTTGCGGGTCTTCTCCGCCTCGTTGGCCATCTCCTCGTAGCGGTCGAGGCGGGCCTTCGACTTGGTCTGCCGGGCCTTGGCGTTGGAGCGCACCCACTCGAGCTCGTTCTCGAGGCGCTTCTGCAGCTTCTGGTCCTTGCGGCCCTGCAGCTTCAGCCGGGCGGCCTTCTTGTCCAGGTATGTCGAGTAGTTGCCCTCGTACGGGAACGTCCGGCCGCGGTCCAGCTCCAGGATCCAGGTGGCCACGTTGTCCAGGAAGTACCGGTCGTGGGTGATCGCGATGACCGTGCCGGCGTACTTGGCCAGGTGCTGCTCCAGCCACTGCACGCTCTCGGCGTCCAGGTGGTTGGTGGGCTCGTCGAGCAGCAGCAGGTCGGGCGCCTCGAGCAGCAGCTTGCACAGCGCGACCCGGCGGCGCTCGCCACCGGAGAGCAGGGTGACGTCGGCGTCCGGCGGCGGGCACCGCAGGGCGTCCATCGCCAGTTCGAGCTGGGAGTCGACGTCCCACGCGTTGGAGTGGTCGAGCTCCTCCTGGAGCTTGCCCATCTCCTCCATCAGCTCGTCGGTGTAGTCGGTGGCCATCTGCTCGGCGATCTTGTTGAACCGTTCGAGCTTGGCCTTGGTCTCCGCGACCGCCTCCTCGATGTTGCCGAGGACGGTCTTGGCTTCGTTGAGCGGGGGCTCCTGGGCGAGCATGCCGACGGATGCGCCCGGCATGAGCCGTGCCTCGCCGTTGCTCACGGTGTCAATCCCGGCCATGATCTTCAACAGGCTGGACTTACCGGCGCCGTTGGGGCCGACCACACCGATCTTGACGCCGGGCAGGAAGTTGAGCGTCACATTGTCGAGCACGACCTTGTCGCCGTGCGCCTTGCGCGCCTTTTCCAGGACGTAGATGAACTGGGCCACGGTGCGGCCTACCTCCGAGATCGTGATTTCCGGTTACCGGAACGAAAGGACAATCTTTCCAGGTCCCCACCGGCCACCTACAACAACCCCGTCCCGCCCGCCCGGATTCCCGGAAAACTCACTCCGGCTCGACCGCCGTCGTCCGCGACTTACCCCCTCGCACGACCTCCAACCGCTGGTCGTTGACGAAGAACGTGTTGCCGTCGGGCGCCTTGGCGAAGAAGCCGTCGTCCTGCCTGACCACGTCCGGCAGGAACAGCGCCGTCTCGCCCTCCCTCCAGTCATCCTCGTCGTCAGTGCGGTTGGCCTGGTAGAACAGCTTGCCGTTCTCGTTCGTGCAGATCCAAACCGTGAGGCCGCTCTCCGCCCGAACCTTCAGCAGCTGGGTCATCGGCAGGTAGAAGCCGACCTTCCTGGCGGTTTCGTGCATCTTCTGCGGGCAGGCGACAGGTGCAGCCGACTGGCCAGGGGGTACATAGCTGGTCTGGTCACCGGTGCGCTGCGGCGTCTCGTGGCGAGTGCCGAGGACCAGGCCAGCCGACATCCCGATGATGCTCAGCAGCACGGTGGCGATGACCACAGGGAAGAACAGTGGCCGGCGCGGCGGGGGAAGATCATCGGACTGGCTCACCGGCCCAGGATGGCACCTTCCCGCCAAGAGCGGTGCCGCGCGGCCGGACCATAGCTGGGGACGCCCCGACCGGCTACGCACAGTAGGCTCGGGGACGGAACCCAGAACGACCCGGAGGTGCACTCAGCGTGGCCGAACGAAGTTCCTTCGTCGTAGTAGCCAACAGACTGCCCGTCGACGAGATCATGGTCGACGGCGAACGCCAATGGCGCCCGAGCCCCGGCGGGCTCGTCACCGCCCTGCATCCGGTGCTCACCCAGCAGCGGGGCACCTGGATCGGCTGGTCCGGCGGGGACGGGGAAGCACCCCCGCCGTTCGAGCTCGAGGGCATCAAGATCCATCCGGTGCCGCTGAGCGCCGAGGAGCTCGAGCGCTACTACGAGGGCCAGTCCAACGCGACCATCTGGCCGCTCTACCACGACGCCGTCGAGACGCCGGTCTACAAGCGGCGCTGGCGCGAGGCATACCGGCTGGTCAACCAGCGCTTCGCGCAGGCCGCGGCGGACGTGGCCGAGCAGGGCGCGACCGTCTGGGTGCAGGACTACCAGCTCCAGCTGGTGCCGGCGATGCTCCGCGAGCTGCGGCCCGACCTGCGGATCGGCTTCTTCCTGCACATCCCGTTCCCGCCCATCGAGCTGTTCATGCAGATGCCGTTCCGCGCCGAGATCCTGCGCGGCCTGCTCGGCGCCGACCTGGTCGGCTTCCAGCAGCGGCTCGCGGCGCAGAATTTCGTCCGGCTGGCGCGGCACCTGCTGGGCCTGCGATACGAGGGCCAGTCGATCCAGGTCGACGGCCGCAAGGTCAAGGCCGGGGCGTTCCCGATCAGCATCGACACCGCGGAGATGGAACGGATGGCGGCCGACCCGGCCGTGCAGGCCCGGGCCAAGCAGATCCGCGCCGAGCTCGGCGACCCGGAGACGGTGATCCTCGGCGTCGACCGGCTCGACTACACCAAGGGCATCGAGCTGCGGCTGAAGGCGTTCCGCGAGCTGCTGTCCGACGGCAAGCTCAAGGTGCCGGACGCGGTGATGGTGCAGGTCGCGACGCCCAGCCGGGAGCGCGTCGAGCACTACCAGACGCTGCGGGTCAAGGTGGAGCGCGAGGTCGGCCGGATCAACGGCGAGTTCGGCCGGGTCGGCATGCCCGCGGTGCACTACCTGCACCAGTCATACAGCAAGGCCGAGCTGGCGGCGCTCTACGTCGCGGCCGACGTCATGATGGTCACCCCGCTGCGCGACGGCATGAACCTGGTCGCCAAGGAATACGTCGCCTGCCGCGCCAACGGCGGCGGTGCGCTGGTGCTCAGCGAATTCGCCGGGGCGGCCACCGAGCTGCGCCAGGCGTTCCTGTGCAACCCGCACGACCCGGACGGGGTCAAGGACGCCCTGCTGCGCGCCGCCGGCGCCGAGCCCGCCGAGCTCAAGCGCCGGATGCGCGTCATGCAGCGGCACCTGCGGACCCACGACGTGGCGGAGTGGGCCCGCACGTTCCTCACCGAGCTGGCCGGCCCCGACGCCGAAGAGTCGCCCGAGCAGGGCTAGCGGCTGGGTGGCTAGAGAAACAGGCAGAACGGGTGGCCGTCCGGGTCGAGATAGACCCGGACGTCCTCCTGCGGCTGGAAGTCGGCCTTGGTGGCGCCGGCCTTCTCGGCGTGCGCCCCGGCCGCTTCCAGATCCACGACCTGGATGTCCAGGTGCACCTTCATCTGCGGATCGCCCGGGCCGGCCGGCCAGACCGGGCGCACGTACGCCGGCTCGGTCTGGAACGACAGCCCCGGGCCGCCGTTGGGTGCGCCCAACTTCACCCAGTCCGGCTCGTCCTGGATGACGCTCCAGCCGAGCAGCCGGTGATAGAAGGCCGCTAGTTCCTGCGCGTCCGGGGAATCGAGCACGATCCCGGACAGTGTCATGTGCGGTCGCTCACTCATATCATTGCGTTACCCATCGATCACGCTGCTATCCCCATCCAGGATCGCGACCACGTCGCCGATCACCACCACCGCCGGCGGCTTGATCCCCGCCTCGGCGGCGGCCGCGGCCACCTCGCCCAGAGTGCTGCGCAGCACCCGCTGGGCATCCGTCGAGCCCTCCTGCACGATCGCGGCCGGCGTCCGCGGGGCGCGGCCCTCGGCGACGAGCCGGGCGGCGATGGCCGGCAGGTTCTTCAGGCCCATCAGCACCACCAGGGTGCCGCGCAGCCGGGCCAGCGCGGGCCACTCCACCAGCGACTCGGGGCTGTCCGGCGGCACGTGCCCGGAGACGACCGTGAACTCGTGCGCCACGCCGCGATGGGTGACCGGGATGCCGGCCAGCGCCGGGACGGCGATCGAGCTGGTCACCCCGGGCACGACCAGCACCGGTACGCCCGCCTCGGCGCACGCGACGACCTCCTCGCCGCCGCGGCCGAAGACGAACGGGTCGCCGCCCTTGAGCCGGACCACGAAGGCGCCCGCCCTGGCCCGCTCCACGATGATCCGGTTGATCTCCTCCTGCGCCACCGAGGCCCCGTACGGGATCTTGGCCGCGTCGACCAGCTCCACATCGGGCCGCAGCTCGTCGAGCAGCATGCCGGGCACGAGCCGGTCGGCCACCACCACGTCGGCGCGGGCCAGCAGGCGGCGGCCCCGGACGGTGATCAGCTCCGGGTCCCCGGGACCGCTGCCGACAAGGGCGACGTGGCCACGCAGGGGTTCCTGCTGGCGCTGCGGCGTTTCCTCGAGGGCGGCAGCGATCAGGTCCCGTACCGCGCGGGCGCGCTTGCGGTCACCGCCGTCGGTGACCGCCACGGTGACCTCGTCGTGCCGGGTCACCGCGGGGGTCCAGGCGGTCGCGGCCTCGCGGTCGTCCGCGCGCACACAGAACACGCCACGCTCCTCGGCGGCCACGCTGACCTCGGCGGACGCCGCCGGATCGTCGATGGCCACCTGCACCAGCCAGGCGCCGTCCACGTCGGAGGCGACGAACCGCCGCTCCTGCCAGGTCAGCCGGCCGGCATCCGCGTGCGCCCGCAGCGCCGGGGTCAGCGCGGGTGCTACGACGTCGACCCGGGCACCGGCGGCGAGCAGGGCCGGCATCCGCCGGGTCGCCACCGCACCCCCGCCGACGACCAGCACCCGCCGGCCGGCGAGTTTCAGCGCCATGGGATAGAGGTTCACTTCTCCGATACTCCCGCCGAGTCGAAGGTGGCCACGTCGTGCAGAACCCGGACCGCGGCGGCGGCGATCGGCAGCGCGAGCGCCGCGCCGGAGCCCTCGCCCAGCCGCATGCCCAGATCCAGCAGCGGGGTGAGGCCCAAGTGCGCCAGCGCCACGGTCGCGCCGGGCTCGACCGAGCGGTGCCCGGCGACCATCGCGGCGACGGCGTCGGGGGCGAGCGCGGCGGCGACCACGGCGGCCGAGCCGGCGATGATCCCGTCGATGATCACTGGAACGCGGCGCTCGGCCGCGCCGAGGATGAAGCCGGCGAGCGCGGCGTGCTCCAGTCCGCCGAGGGCGGCGAGCGTGGCCAGCGGTTGCCGGGGATCGGGCGCGTGCCGGGCCAGCGCGCCGGCGATGACAGCGGTCTTGCGGGCGTGGGTCTCGTCGTCGATCCCGGTGCCCCGGCCGGTCACCGCCGCCGCGTCCGCGCCGGTGAAGGCGGCGACCAGGGCCGCCGCGGGGGTGGTGTTGGCGATGCCCATGTCCCCGGTGATCAGGCACTTCGCGCCCTGGTCGACCAACGCGCCGGCCACCGAGATGCCCACCTCCAGCGCCGCGCGCGCCTCCTCGACGGTCATCGCCGCCTCGACGGCCAGGTCGCGGGTGCCCCGGCGGACGTTCGCGTCGAGCAGCGTGTCCCCGCCGTGCAGCGGGATCGCGACGCCGACGTCGACGACCATCAGCGAGGCGCCGACCTGGCGGGCGAACGCGTTGATCACCGCACCGCCGGCCACGAAGTTCGCCACCATCTGGGCGGTGACCTCCTGCGGCCACGGCGTGACGCCCTGGGCGTGCACGCCGTGGTCCCCGGCGAAGACGGCGATCGCGGCCGGCTCCGGCAGCGGCGGCGGGCAGCTTCCGGCCAGCCCGGCCAGGCGTACCGACAGGTCCTCGAGCGCGCCCAGCGAGCCGGCCGGCTTGGTCAGGCGGGCCTGCAGGTCGCGGGCGGCGGCCATGGCCGGCTCGTCGGCGGGACCGATCGCGGCGAGGGTCGTCTCCAGGGTCACTGTCGCTCCTTCAGCACATCCGTCAGGGTCGCAAGAAACGCGTCCGTGGTGGCAGTGTCGCGCACCGCGATCCGGAGCCAGTCGGCACCCAGCCCCGGGAATGTATCGCCACGGCGGACCGCGTACCCCCGGTTGCGCAGCTCAAGGCGCACCTGGCCGGCGCCGGGCAGGCGGACCGCGACGAAGGCGCTGGCCGCCGGGCCCGCGACAGTGACCTCCGGCACGCCGGCCAGCCCGGCCACCAGGTGCTCGCGCTCCGCCGCCAGTTCGGCGGCGATCGCGCGTTCCGCGGCCACGGCCACCGGGCTCGCGCAGGCGGTCGCCGCGGCCAGCGCGGGGGTGGAGACTGCCCAGAGCGGCTGCGCGGCGGCCAGCCGGGCCAGCAGGCCGGCCGGGCCGAGCGCATAGCCGATCCGCAGCCCGGCCAGCCCCCAGGTCTTGGTCAGGCTGCGCAGCACGATCAGGCCCGGGACGTCGCGGCGCGCGGCCAGCGACTCGGGCTCGCCGCTCACCCCGGGCCGGTACGTGGTGTCGGCGAACGCCTCGTCCACGACCAGCACCCGGCCCGGGCGGGCCAGCGCGGCCACGTCGGCGGCCGGGTGCAGCACCGACGTCGGGTTGGTGGGGTTGCCGACGAAGACCAGGTCCGCCTCGTCGGGCACCAGGGCCGGGTCGAGCCGGAAGCCGTCGGCCTCGCGCAGCAGCACCCGCTCGACGACGTGCCCGGCGTTGCGCAGCGCGGCCTCCGGCTCGGTGAACTGCGGGTGCACCACGACCGGGCGGCGCGCGTCCCGCAGCGCCTGGGCGATCAGCACGAAGGCCTGGGCCGCACCGGCGGTGAGCAGCACCTCGTCCGGCTCGCGGCGGTGCCGGGCCGCGACCGCGGCGGTCGCCTCGGTGTCCCGGGGGTACGCCGCGAGTTCCGTCAACGCCGCGCGAATCGGCTCGGCGAGCCACGCCGGCATCGGCTGGCGCCGCACGTTGACGGCGAGGTCGACCAGCCCCGGAGCCACCTCCGCGTCACCGTGATGATGCAGGTCCGCCTCCCCGGCGCTGGCGTGCTGAGGAAGATCCACGGAAGAGGTCACACGGCCCAGCATGCCCGATGTGATCCGGCGGATTACTTCGGCCGTTCCGTCAGGACATCAGCCGTTTTGTCATACCTTCGAGGGGTGACGCAGACCGGACTCGCCAAAGCTGGACGGATCGCCCCGCTCATCCGCGCCGGCCTCATCGCCGGGATCGTGGTCGCCGGTCTGATCTTCCCGCTGGTGGCGCTGGCCGGCGCCGGGGCGAAGAGCGGCGCCGACGCGCTGCAGAGCCTGCCGGAGGGCCTCACCGAGGTGCCGTCGGCGCAGACCACCTACGTGTACGCCAACGACGGCAAGACCCTGCTGACCACGTTCTACGAGGAGCACCGCAAGCCGACGAAGATCGCGGACATGGCGCCGGTCGTCACCCAGGCGATCGTGGCCTCCGAGGACACCCGGTTCTATGAGCACAACGGCGTCGACGCCAAGGGCGTGGCCCGGGCCTTCGTCGCGAACCAGCAGGCCGGCGGCGTCTCGCAGGGCGCGTCCACGCTGACCATGCAGTACGTGCGGATGGCGCTGCGCGACGGCGCGCAGACCCCGAAGGAAGCGCTCGAGGCCACCGAGCAGACCACCGCCCGCAAGCTGCGGGAGATGCGGCTGGCCATCGAACTGGAGAAGCGGATCTCGAAGGAGGAGATCCTGGAGCGCTACCTCAACTCGGCGTACTTCGGGCACCGCGCGTACGGGATCTTCGCCGCCGCCGAGGTGTTCTTCTCCAAGAAGCCGAAGGACCTGACGCTGACCGAGGCGGCGCTGCTCGCCGGGCTGGTCAAGGCCCCCTCGGCCTACGACCCGGCGACCAACGACCAGCGCGCGGCGACCGAGCGGCGCAACTACGTGATCGACCAGATGCTGAAGATGAACACGATCACCGCGGCCCAGGCCTCGACGGCGACGAGGACCAGGATCAAGCTGCGGCTGACCACCCCGCCCAACGACTGCGTCTCGGTGTCGAAGAAGCACAACAGCTGGGGCTTCTTCTGCGACTACCTGCGCAACTGGTGGATGGAGCAGCCGGCCTTCGGCAGGACGTCGCAGGAACGCATGGAGAACCTGCGGCGCGGCGGCTACAAGGTGGTCACCACCATCGACCCGAAGATCCAGAAGTCCGCGATGAAGCACGTCCTGGCCAAGGAGAAGAAGAAGAGCGTCTACGCGCACGGCGAGGTCGTCATCGAGCCGGGCACCGGCCGGATCAAGGCGATGGCGGTGAACCGCAAGTACTCGCTCGACCAGACGAAGAACGGCGAGCACAGCGACCGGCACAAGCGCGACCACTTCAAGGGCAACTATCCGAACACGGTCAACCCGCTGCTCGGCGGCGGCGACATGGCGGGATACCAGGCCGGCTCGACCTTCAAGATCTTCACCATGCTGGCGGCCCTGGACGAGGGCATGCCGCTGGACACGGCCTTCTACGCGCCGCAGCGCTACGTGTCGAAGTACATCACCGCGCCCGGCCCGGCGACCTGCGGCGACAACTGGTGCCCGCAGAACTCCAGCAAGTCGATGACCGGCCGGCAGACCATGTGGAGCGGCTTCGGCAAGTCGGTGAACACCTACTTCGTCCAGCTCGAGGAGGAGGTGGGCGCGGAGAAGGCGGTCCGGATGGCCGAGCGGCTGGGCCTGAAGTGGCGCACCGACATCGACCGCACGCTGGCCGGGCCGGACCACGCCGACGGGTGGGGCGCGTTCACGCTGGGCGTCAGCGACGCGACGCCGGTCGAGATGGCCAACGTCTTCGCGACGCTGGCCGCCGAGGGCAAGTACTGCGAGCCGATCCCGGTCCGCATGATCAACACCCGGGACGGGACCTCGCTGAGCTACCAGGGCAAGAAGGTCGCGGGCGCCCGCTGCCACCAGGCGCTGCGACCCGAGATCGCGCAGGCGGCGACGGACGCGGCCCGGTGCGTCACCGGCTACGGCGCGGCGAAGGGCAGCTGCGGCGGCTGGGAGACCTCCCCCATGGTGCACGCGACGCTGAACCGCCCGGTCGCCGGCAAGAGCGGCACCACCGACAGCAACCGGAGCGCGTGGTTCTGCGGCTTCACGCCCCAGCTCGCGGCGGCGGCCTTCGTGGCGGACCCGGACAACCCGGAGAACACCGTGGGCACCAGCCGGGGCACGATCTCGAAGCTCACCGTGGCGGAGACGCTGAAGGACGCCCTGAAGGGCCAGCCGAAGCTGAAATTCAACCCGCCGCCGGACGAGATGATCCACGGCTCGCCCTAGGGGTTTCTGGCGTCGCCTGCGGCCCGGCGCGGGCCGTCATGATCCGCCAGACACCCCTCGCCCGTCAGTGTGCGGCCGAGGTCGGGCGCCAGCGGGGATCCCGGCCGGCCAGCGAAACCGCCTGGTCGAGCAGGTCGGCCTCGTCTTCGATCGGCACCACCGGGCCGAACATCCCCGGCGTGCCCTCCCGTGGGCCCTGGGACAGGAACTCGATCAGCGGCTCGAGCAGCCGGGGATCGGCGGCATATCCCTGGCCGGTCGCCCGGGCCAGATCCCAGCCGTGCATGGTCAGCTCGTTGACCGCGACCGTGCCCATCACCGTGGCCGGCAGGGTCACGCCGCCCGCCCGGGCGGTGCCCTCCCACGCCGAGGGCGCACGCCAGGCGATCGCCAGATCCTCCAGGACGACCGGGAGCCGGCTGCGCCACTGCGGGGACAGATTGGCCGACGACGGTGGCGGCGGGGCGTCGTCGGTGCCGGGCGCGCCGGACCTCTTCTGCGCCGCCTGGGTGAACGCCCGGGACAGGCCGGTCAGGTGGTCGAGCAGGTCGCCGACGCTCCAGCCGGGGCAGGGCGTCGGCAGGCCCAGGTGATCGTCGGTGATGCCCAGCAACAGCGACCGCACCCGGCGAACCGGCGGGGCGAAATCCAGCGGGACACGGTCGGCCACGGGAGTGCTCCCTTCTCGTCGAACACCCTCACCGTACGGAAGGGGTGCGACATCGGCAGACATCGTTCAGGTGGTGGGCGGGGTGAGTCCCGACAGCGACAGGGTCTGCTCGCCCGGATCGTCGTCCGGCGGCGGAACGACCGCCGCGGGCTGCACCTGGGACAGCATCGCCGTCTGTTGTCCCGAGGACTGCATCGCCGCTTGTTGTCCCGGAGACAGCATCGCCGCTTGTTCAGCCGGGCTCAGCATCGCCGCGACCAGGCGGCGGGCGATCTCCGGCGCGCCCGCCCAGTGCAGCCCGAGCTGCGACGCGTGCACCTGGCGCCAGACGAAGCCCTCCGGATTGCCGCCGGCCCAGGTCCAGGCCGGAACCGAGCCGGACCGCGGCGTGACGATCGCCCGGTGCTGCTTGTAGCCGGTGATCCGGGCGCCGGCCGGGGCCAGCGGCGAGGTCGCCGGGGCGGTCGCCTCCCGGTAGCCCGCGATCGTCTGGCCCGAGGTCTGCGCCGACGCGTCCAGGATCCCGCACATCGGGCGGCCGTCGAAGTCCCGGGTGAGCCAGGGCAGGCCGACCCCCTCGGCGATGATCGGCAGGTGGTCATGGGCGAGCTGGGCCACGGCCGCGCACAGACGGCGGTTCGCGGACAACTCCTCCGCGTACCCCTCCGGCAGGGCCGCCCCGATCATGAGCCCGCGCGCGCCCGCCGGGAGGGTCTCGTCGCGCAGCGGGTCGACGATCGCCACCTCGGCGCCCGCCGCGGTGAGCAGCTCGACCGTCTCCACGTACGTGTAGGGCGCACCCGGCCCGCCCGCCAGCGCGATCACCGGCCGGTGCTCCGGCGGCACCGGCGGCTCGCCGGTCGCCTCGGCCAGCGCGTCCGCCGGCGACCAGGCCTGACCGGGCAGCGGCGGCGCCGCTTCGGCCAGCGCCATCACCCGATCGAGGTCGATCGCGCCGGCGACCGCCTCCCCGAGCCGGCGCACGGCGCGGACGGCCTCGACCGAGCGGTGCGCGACCGGCACCGGACCCTGCGCGCGGCCGGGCAGCACGGCGGGGAGGTCGCCGCGGCGCAGCGCGCCCAGCACGGGCATGCCGATGTCGTCCAGCGCGGTCCGCAGCATCTCCTCGTGGCGCGGCGAGGCCACCCGGTTGAGGATGACGCCGCCGAGGTGCACCATCTCGTCGAACATCCGGAACCCGTGCACCAGCGCCGCCAGCGAGTGACCCATCGCGGCCACGTCCACCACGAGCACCACCGGCGCGCGCAGCGCGGCGGCGACCGCGGCCGTACCGTCGATCTCGGGCTGCCCGGTCAGGCTGTCGAACAGGCCCATCGCGCCCTCGATGACCGAGATCTGGGAGCCGGCCGCGCCGTGCGCGAACAGCGGCGCGATGCGCTGCGCGCCGACCAGGCGCGGGTCGAGGTTGCGGCCGGGCCGCCCCGCGGCCAGGCCGAGGTAGGCGGCGTCGGTGTGATCGGGGCCGACCTTGAAGCCGGTGGCCGGCACGCCGCGCGCGGAGCAGGCGGCGAGCAGGCCGACCGCGATCGCGGTCTTCCCGTGCCCCGACGAGGGTGCGCTCACCACCAGGCGCGAGTGGGCGGACATCATGGCTCCCTCGGGGATACGGAAAACGGCGGCGACATGATATTGACCGCCGAACATCGCACCCTACCCGCCAGCGGAAAGCGGCGACCGGGAGCCGGGTAGCCTCGGTTCGTGTACCGGTTCCTGCTGACGCCCCGCTGGCTGGCCGCTGCGGCGCTCACCGTGGCCGCCTCGGTGATCATGGTATTCCTCGGCAACTGGCAGCTGCACCGCTACCAGGAGCGCAGCGCGATCAACGCCCGGATCGACGCGGCCGACTCCACCCCCGCGGTGCCGCTGACATCCGTGCTGGCCAAGCCCGCCGCGCCGGGCACGCCCGGCTCCTCCCCCGGCGAGGACGCGGCGTGGACCAAGGTCACCGTCACCGGACGCTACGACCCGGCGCACGAGATCCAGGCCCGCGGCCGCACGGTCGACGGCTCGGTGGGCTTCGAGATCGTCACCCCGCTGCTGCTCGCCGACGGCACGGCTGTCCTGGTCGACCGGGGCTGGGTGCCGTCGAAGGACGGCGACGCCATCTCGGCGCCGGTGGCCCCGGCCGCCCCGGCGGGCGAGGTCACGGTGGTCGGCCAGGTGCACCTGTCGGAGAGCCGGCCGGCGCCGCTGGCCCGGCGCGACGGCCGGATCGACACCCGACGGATCGCGGTGCCCAAGCTGGCAAAAGAGCTCCCATTCCCGGTGTACGGGGCGTACGTGCTGGTCAGCGACCCCGAGCCGGGCTTCAAGGGCACACCGATCGACCACGAGGACTCGTGGCAGAACGGCGGCTACGCGGTCCAGTGGTGGCTGTTCGCGGTGATGGCGCTGCTGGCGTACGGGTGGCAGGCCCGCAAGGAAGCCAACGGAGACACGCCGAAGAACCGGGTGGACCGGGTGGCGGCGGCAGACCAGCGCCTGGCGGCCGTTCCCAGCACGCGGCAGCCCGACTAACCTCGGCGGAGTGACCTTTCCGGACTCCGCGCCGAGTGATCCCTGGAGCGTGCCCGCCCCCGAGCAGCCGCTCCCGCTGGACCCGGTGCTGCCGGGCCCGGTGATCGTCCAGATCGGCGACATGGGGGTGACGTCAACGCTGGTGCACACCCCCGCCGGCGACATACCCCTGGCAGGCTCGACGTGGACGGTGCACGACTACTGGCACAACGAGCAGAAGATCCCCCCGTGGGCGATCGTGGCGGCGGTGGTGGGCTTCTGCGTGCTGACGATCTTCAGCCTGCTGTTTCTGCTGGTCAAGGTGACGATCCCGCGTGGAACGGTGCAGGTGACGGTGACGAACGCGACCCGCCAGTACGTGGCCCGCATCCCGGTGACCGACCAGTCCCAGGTCACCTACGTCCACCAGCAGGTCAACTACGTCCGCTCCCTGGCGGCGCTCTAACTGATCCGTTTCCGCAGCTCAGCCGCCCCTGTGCGGTGGTTCTTTCGGCGCGGCCCTGGCGCCCTCTCAATCCTCGGGGGTCGCGGCCCTTCCGGCATCGGGGTCGGCGGGCAGACCGATAGCTTTGACCATGTCGATGGTGTCGGCTTCCTCCGCGCGTTTGTCGGCGCGGTATCGCAGGACCCGGGCGAACCGCAGCGCCACGCCGCCCGGATATCGCGGTGAGGTCTGCACCCCGTCGAAGGCGATCTCGACGACCTGCTCCGGCCGGACGGTGACAACCCAGCCGGAATCGTCGATCGCCAGCTCCCTGAACCGCTCGGTCTGCCAGCGCAGCAGCTCGTCGGTGAGGCCCTTGAACGTCTTGCCCAGCATGATGAACCCGCCGGTCGCCGGATCGCGGGCGCCGAGGTGCAGATTGGACAACCACCCCTGGCGCCGCCCGTGCCCCCACTCCACGGCGAGAACGACGAGATCCAGCGTGTGCCGCGGCTTGACCTTGACCCAGGCCGAACCCCGGCGGCCCACGTCGTACGGCGCCTCCTGGGCCTTGATCACGACGCCCTCCTGCCCGGCGGCGAGCGCGGCGGCGAAGGCCTCGGCGGCCTGTGCCTCGGTCTCGACGGTCCGCCGCCCGACGATCAGCTCGGCGGGCAGCGCGCCGGCCAAGGCCGCCCAGCGCACCCGCCCCGGCTCGTCCAGCAGGTCGGTGCCGTCGAGATGCAGCAGATCGAAGAAATATGGAACCAGCGCGGGCCCCTCGACCGGCCCAGCGGCGGCGCCGCCACGCCGGGCACCCCGGGTGGCGGCCCGGCTCGACGTCTCCTGGAACGGCCGGGGCCGCCCCTGAGCGTCAAGCGCCATGGCCTCGCCGTCGAGCACGAACTCCCGCGCCGGCACAGCCCGCGCGGCGGCGACGACATCGGGCAGCCGAGGGGTGATGTCATCCAGGCTGCGGGTGAAGACGGCGACGTCAGCGCCGGACCGATGCACCTGGATGCGAATGCCGTCGAGCTTCACATCGGCGGTGGCCGGGGAACCGGTCGCCAGCAGCGCGGCACCGACATCAGGCGCGCTGCCCGCGAGCATCGGGGTCAGCGGGGTGCCGACCCGCAGGCTGATCCCGGCGAGCGCGGGCGCACCGCCGGTGAGCGCCGCGACAGCAACCTGCTTGAGGTCACCGGAGAGCAGCAGCGCCCGGCGCACAGCCGTGCCGGGCACCTCGGCGGCGCGGGCGATCGCATCGGCGAGCAGCCCGGCCTGAGCGCCCTGGCGAAGCTCACCACTGAACAGGCCGACAAGCAGGCGCTGCTCATCGGCGGTGGCCCGCCCGAAGAGCTCGGCCAGCAACTCACGGCGGCGAGCCTGCGATCCGGCACCGGAGACGACGGAGATGGCAGCGATCCGGTCGTCGACCTCGGCCACGGTGAGGCTGGGCTCGACGGCGGGGATGGGCCGGTCGCGCAGGCCGGCATAGCCGACCCCGGTCTGGCGCTGCGGCAACTCGCCGGCCAGGTAGGCGGAGCCAGCGGCCAGCTCGTTCGGCTCGAGACGCCGCAGGGCGCCGGCGAGCAGGTCGATCTTGGCCTTGCGGCCGGAGGTGGCGGAAACGGCTGCCGAGGTGGCTGCCAGGTCGAGGAACTGCACGAACCCCATCCTGGCAGCCACCTACGACATTCGTGGGCCGGTCACGAGCCGCTCCCCCGTGAAGCGTTCGCAAGCCGGCCTCGTCCAAAGGGTGCGCAAGCGGAGCGATCCGCCCCCGGTCGGGCGAGTCGCGGCCGGTACCCGCTGCCGGGCGACGGCCGAGCCAGTCGGCTGACCAGCCAACCGGCGGCCCCAGCCAGTCGACGGCCGTGCCAACCGGCAGCCCAGCCAGCCGACTGACCAGCCAACCGGCGGCCCCAGCCAACCGGCAGCCCCAGCCAGTCGACGGCCGTGCCAACCGGCAGCCGAGCTAGTCGGCGGCCGGATCGGGAGCCCAGGGGCAGGGGCCTGCCGCCCGGCGCACCACGTGGCGACGGGGCGCGCCGGGCGACGGGCCCGGGGACATGGAACAAAGTCAGGCGGCCACCGGCTCGGTGATGCGGTAGCCGCGGGCGCGAACAGCCTCGGCGACGCGGCTGAGCTGCGCGTCGAGCTGGCACAGGGCGTCCGACAGCTCGGCGAGCTGGTCGGTGAGGGCGGTCTCGTCCCACCCGGAGACGTCGACGTCCCCCAGAGCACTGCCGGCGGCGCGGAGCGCCACGATAGCCTCATTCGAACTCATGTTCGAATCCTAACAGGATTGATCTCACGTGCGCAGCAGACTCACCCGATCAAGCGACGCGGATAACGGCAGCGGACAACCCTCGCCGACAACGGCGCGAGCGCCGAGCCCGAAAGGCCCCGGCAACCAGATCGATGCCGCGCGGCTCGATGCCGGGGCCGCTCGACGCCAGGGCCGCTCGACGCCAGGGCCGCTCGACGCCAGGGCCGCTCGACGCCAGGGCCGCTCGACGCCAGGGCCGCTCGACGCCAGGGCCGCTCGACGCCAGGGCCGCTCGACGCCGGGTGCGCGCCCGGTCACTGCGGCATGGCCTGCCGGAACACCGACGCCGCCGCGGACGGCGCGGCCGCTGCGGCCACGAAACCGTCCGGCCGCACGAGGTAGAGCTGTCCCGGAAGCAGCAGCGTCTGCGGCGCGGCGCCGAACAAGTGCACCGGCAGGCCCAGATCCGGCACCTCGGCGCGCTCGATGCCGCCGTACCCGTGGATCTGCCACTGCAGTGACCGCAGCACCTCGTAGTTGCCGCCGGCCCAGGGCAGCCGGCGGCCGATCACGGGATCCCGCCGCGGGTCAGAGGACATGCTGTAGTGGATCCGGATCTGGGAAACGTATTGGAAGAAACGCGACCCGCCGGCCGTGCGGGGCAGCACGCGGACGCCGACCGGCGCCAGCAAGGGCACGACCAGCCGGCGCAACGCCCGCAAGGCCACTCGCTGCGACGTGATGAAGCCGAACAGGCGGTCGGTCGTCGCCACCAGCGTCTTGGCCACCGGCCGCCGCTCGGCCTCGTAGCGGTCCAGCCACGCGTCGCCGGCCCGGCCGTGCACCGCGTCCGCGAGCTTGAAGGCCAGGTTGTGCGCGTCCTGCAGGCCGGTGTTCATGCCTTGGCCGCCGACCGGCGAGTGCACGTGCGCCGCGTCGCCGGCCAGGAAGAACGGGCCGTCGCGGAACGTCGCCGCAACCCGGTGATGCACCTTGTAGGTGGCGAACCAGCGGGACTCGGCATAGGTCACCGCGAAGGAGCGGCGGATCCGGGCCCGCGCGTCCGCCTCGGCGATCTTGTCGTCGCCGTCGTCGTCCCTGGCCAGGCCGATCAGGCGCCAGTTGCCCCGGCCGCGCATCGGAAAGCCGAGCAGGAACTCGTCGCCGCCCGGCCGGACGTTGATCGCGCCGTCGACCAGCCCGCCCACCGCCGCGGCGTCGATGACGTAGAAGGTGTGCGGGTTCGTCACCCCGTCGAACGCGATGCCGCGCGACCTGCGGACCACGGAATTCGCGCCGTCCGCGCCGACGCAGTACCGGGCGGTGATCGTTTCGCCGCCCAGCACGGCCTCGACGTGCTCCGGCGTGGCCGTCAACGAGTCGACCTGCCGGCCCCAGCGGACAGCGCCGCCGAGCGCCCGCAGGTTTTCGTACAGGATCTCCTCGTTGCGGCTCTGCTCCAAGACCTCGATCCACGGGTACGGCGTGACGCCCGTGCCCAGCGGCCCCGTCGGGATCCGGCCGAAGGCGCGGCTGCCGAAGCCCGGAGCCAGCGCCTCGGCACGGTTTGCCGCCGCGAGCACCTTCTCCACGATGCCGAGCTGGTCATAGACCTCCATGCTGCGGGCCTGGACCACCAGCGCCCGCGACTGGATGGTCGGGCCGTCCTTGCCGTCCACGACGACGACCCGGACGCCGAGCTTCACCAGCCAGTTCGCCAGCATCAGCCCGGTGGGGCCGGCGCCGACGACCAGCACGTCGCAGCTCAGCTCGGCGGCCACGTCACTTGCCCAGCGCAGCCACGTTGCGCAGCAGCAGCGCCTCGGCCAGGCACACCCGGGCGAACTCGCCGAGGTGCAGGCTCTCGTTGGGCCCGTGTGCGCCGGCGTAGGGATCCTCGACCCCGGTCACCAGGATCGCCGCCTCCGGGAACAGCTCCTGGAAGGTGGCGATGAACGGGATCGAGCCACCCACGCCCATGTCGACCGGCGCGACCCCGTCCCAGGCCTCCTGGAACGCGGCCCGGGCGGCGTCGAACGCCGGGCCGGTCGCGTCGATCACGCAGGGCTCGCCGCCGCTCTCCAGCGTGACCTCGACGTGAGCGCCCCAGGGCACGAACTTCTCGACGTGGGCGCGGATCGCCGCGTATGCCGAATTCCAGTCGTCGCCGGGCGCCAGCCGCACGCTCAGCTTGGCCTTCGCCCGGGGCACCAAGGCGTTCGGCGCCTCGCTGGTCTTCGGCGCGTCGATGCCGAGCACCGCGATGGCCGGCTTCGTCCAGATCCGGTCGGTGAGCCGGCCCTCGCCGATCAGCTTGACGCCGTCGAGCACGCCGGCCTCGTGGCGGAAGCGATCCTCCGGGTAGTCGACGGTCGCGCCCTCACGGCGGGCCAGGCCATCGACGACGACCTCGCCGTTCTCGTCGTGCAGGGTGGCGATCAGCCGGGCCAGGACCGTGAGCGCATCCGGCACCGCGCCGCCGAACATGCCGCTGTGCACGGCGTTGCCCAGGGTGCTGACCTCGACGAAGCAGTTGACCAGGCCGCGCAGCGACGTGGTCAGGGCGGGCACGCCGATGTCCCAGTTGCCGGAGTCGGCGATGACGATGACGTCGGAGCGCAGCGTCTCCTTGTGCGTTTCGAGCAGCTCGTCGAGCGACTCGGAGCCGTATTCCTCCTCGCCCTCCACGAACAGCACGACCCCGACCGGCAGCGCGTCCCCGAACGCCCGCAGCGCGGCGACGTGCGCCATCACCCCGGCCTTGTCGTCGGCGGCGCCGCGGCCGTAGAGCCGGCCGTCGCGCTCGACCGGCTCGAACGGGTCGCTGGTCCACAGCGCCGGGTCGCCGGCGGGCTGCACGTCGTGGTGTGCGTAGAGCAGCACCGTCGGCGCACCGTCGGGTGCCGCCTTGCGGCCGATGACAGCGGGCTGACCCGAGCCCCGGACGATCTGCACGTCGAGCCCGCAGCCGCGCAGGAGCTCGGCGACGGCCTCGGCGGACCGCTCGACGTGCGAGTGGTCGAAGCCGTCGAACGCGATCCCGGGAATGCGGACCAGCCGCTCGAGGTCGGCACGGACACCGGGCAGCTCCCGCGCGATCGCGGCGCGCAGCTCGTCTTCGGAAAGGCTCATGCCATCGCCTCCGCTGACGCTCCAGCGATGACATTCGTCGGGCGCAGAGTTGGTGAATCGCTCGTAAGCTCGCTCATAAGCCGATCCTAGGCCGGGCGGCCCGGGCGGGGAGGGCCCACTTCGACGCCTGTGGACAACTCAGCTCGCGGGCGGTGGCGGCGGCTCCTCCTCGTCGCTGCGGCGGCCCCGGCCGGCCCAGCCCCGGGCGCCGCGCGCGGCGGATCCGGCCAGGTCGGCGGCGCCGTCGCCGAGCTTGCGGAGCAGGCCGACGAGCGGATCCTGCGAGTCTTTGAAGGACTGACGGTAGGAGTCGGCGGCGGCCTTGACGTCATCGGTGACCGAGGCGTTGCCGTCGGAGTCGCGCCGCGGGTAGTCGCCGCCGAGGATCTGGCCGTACTCACCGGAGTCGATCCACTTGCGCAGCTCAGCGGCGCGCGCGACGGGCACCGGGTGGGTGCTCCAGGCGGTCATGCCCAGCTTGTGGATGCTGTCGCGCAGGTCGCCGCCGCCCTCGTACTCGGCGGCCTGCTCGAGGAAGGCGGCCGTGTCGATCTGGCTGAGGTCGCCGCCGCCGGCCAGCTTCATCAGCAGGCGCGTCGACGCGGCCGGGTCCTGGCCGGCGAGCAGGCCCGCGCGGTCGGCGGACAGCTCGGCCTTGCGCCACCACTCGTACATCGCCGCGATGATCGCGCGCAGGGCGATCGCACCGACCGGCAGCCAGCTCAGGTTCGCCGCCCACCGGGTGAGGATCATCATGATCGTCTTGTAGACCGCGTGGCCGCTGCGCACGTGCCCGATCTCGTGGCCCAGCAGCGCGCGCAATTCCTCGTCGTCGAGCTTCTCCACCGCGGCGGTGGTGATGACGATGAACGGCTTGTCCATCCCGATCGCCTGACCGTTGATCATCGGCGACTGGCTCACGTAGAGCTCGGGCAGCTCGGCCACGTCGAGCGCGGCGGCGGCCTCGGCGAAACGCTGGTAGACACGCGGATACTGGCGGTGGTCGACCCGGATCGAGCCGGCCAGATACTGCAGGCGGAAGCCGCGCTCGTTCCACATGCCGAAGAAGGCCTTCACCACGTCGTCGAAGCCGCGCAGCTCCCGCAGGGCGGTCAGGGCGCCACGGTCGGCGGGGTGCTCCCAGGCCCGTGAGCTGATGCCGGTAAGCGTGATCCGGCGCCGCGCCGGGCGGTTCTCGTCGTCGGTCGTCATCGTCCGTCCCCGTTCCCGCCGCTCGCGCGGCTGATCGTGGTTCACTCCGGCAGCGCCGGTCAGAGCCGTTCGTACCGATCGTCGGAACCCGCCGCGGCCCCGTCGACCCGGAGATCCGCGTGCGCCTCAGTCGCATCGGCCGCGAAGTGCCGGTCCTCGTTCATGCGCCAGCGCTCAAGGTACGCCCGAAAGGCAACATCGTCGCGGCCGTCCCGTGCCAAGGCCCGCCGCCACCGCAGATCGGCGGGCGCGGCGACGAAGACGGAGTAGGAAAGCTCCGGCCGGATCTCCCGCCGGGCGGCGCTCACCCCTTCCAGAAGTACGGCCGCAGCAGGCTCGACAGTGACAGAGCTGCCGCCGAACTCCTGGAGATGCCAGAGGTACCGCCGGTAGGTGGCACACCGGCCGTGCCGCAGCGGGTCGAGCACCTGTTCTTCGAGCCGCTCCCAGAAGCTGAACTGGTCGTCCCAGCCGTCGAGCAGATCGTCGGTGTGGACGACCGGAATGCCGGCAGCCTTGCCCAGCCGGCCGGCGAACCAGCTCTTGCCCGCCCCGCTGGGCCCGTCGACGGCCACCAGCCGCACCGGCCCGAGCAGCGGCGGCCGCTGGAGGATCCGCTCCGCGAGCGAGGCGAAGGACTCAGCGCCCATCCGCCGCTCCCGGCTGGGCAGGGGCGCCCGGGGGAATGAACGGCAGGCCGGTGGACGGGCCGGACTCGATGAGCCGCCACAGGGCATCCGTGTCGAGGTGTTCCTCGACGAGGTCGCCGAGAACGTCCAGGGCTCGCTCCCGTACCTCCGCGAAGCGGGTGTCCGGCGCCACCTCGAAGCCGTGCCGGCCCGCCTGGCGCGCCGCCTCGGTCAGGAACCGGCGGCGGAACTCATCCGACTCGAAGGCACCGTGCCAGTGCGTGCCCGAGACCGCTCCGACGACCGCACCCTCCGGGGCGCCGTCCGCATACCGCAGCAACGGCGCCGGCTCGCCGGCCGACACGTACCCGTGATGGATCTCGTAGCCGCTCACCGGGACCTGCTCCCAGGCCGCGCCCCGCGACCGGGCCAGGGTCTTGCGCGCGCCGAAGGTGACCTCCACCGGCAGCAGGCCCAGGCCGGCCACGGTGCCGCGGCGGCTCTCGACGTCGTCGTGGATCGTGTCGGCGAGCATCTGGAAGCCGCCGCAGATGCCGACGAGCGGCTTGCCGGCGGCCGCGTGCGCGCGGACCGCATCGGCCAGGCCGGTCTCACGCAACCACGCCAGGTCGCTGACCGTGGCCTTGGAACCGGGCAGGACGACCAGGTCGGCGTCGGCGATCTCGGCCGGCTCGATCGTGAGCCGGACCCGCACACCGGGCTCGGTGGCCAGCGCCTCGGCGTCGGTGGCGTTGGAGATCCGCGGCAGCCGCACCACGGCCACCCGCAGCCACTCGGTGCCGCGCGGGGCGGCGGGCCGGCCGAGCACCCGCCCGTACGCCAGGGAATCCTCGGCGTCCAGCCACACGTCCAGGTCGAACGGCAGCACGCCGTGCACCGGGCGCCCGGTGGCCGCGGTGATCATGTCGAGCCCGGGCCGCAGCAGCCCGAGGTCGCCGCGGAACTTGTTGATGACGAAGCCGCTGATCAGCGCCTGGTCCTCGGGACTGAGCAGCGCGACCGTGCCGAACAGCGCCGCGAAGACCCCACCGCGATCGATGTCACCCACGACGATCGCCGGCAGCCCGGCATGCCGGGCGAGGCCCATGTTGACGAAGTCACCGTCACGCAGATTGATCTCCGCCGGGCTGCCGGCGCCCTCGCAGATCACCGCGTCGTACTCGGCGCGCAGCTCGGCCAGGGTCGCGTGCGCGGTCTCGGCCAGCCGCGGCCGCAGCGACCGGTAGTTGCCCGCGGTGACGGTGTCGATCGCCTGCCCGAGCAGCACGACCTGGCTGGAGAAGTCGCTGCCGGGCTTGAGCAGCACCGGGTTGAAGCGAATGTCCGGGGCGATCCCGCACGCGGCGGCCTGCATGGCCTGGGCGCGGCCGATCTCGCCGCCCCGCCCGTCGGCGCCGACCACGACGACCGAGTTGTTGGACATGTTCTGCGCCTTGAACGGCGCGACCTTGACGCCACGACGGTGCAGCCACCGGCAGATCCCGGCGGTGAGCACACTCTTGCCGGCGTCGGACGTGGTGCCGGCGACCAGCAGCCCGCCGTTCACCGCCCACCTGCCCGGCGGCGGAGACCGGATCGGACCAGCGC
The DNA here is from genome assembly GCF_003947245.1 of Actinoplanes sp. ATCC 53533. Lineage (NCBI taxonomy): Bacteria > Bacillati > Actinomycetota > Actinomycetes > Micromonosporales > Micromonosporaceae > Actinoplanes > Actinoplanes sp. ATCC 53533. The sequence goes on from NZ_QHHV01000155.1 coordinate 58,113, forward strand.
GACGCCCGCGGCGAGCACCGCGGCACCGAGGCCGACCGCGCCCGACAACCGGGCGGCGCGGCGCAGATGACCCGCGGCCGGTCTCGGCCCGTCACCCAGCAGCGGCCTGGTCTCGGTGCGCCCGAAGTAAACGTTGCGACCGCCCAGCCGTACGCCCAGGGCCCCGGCCATGGCCGACTCACACTGACCGGCGTTGGGGCTGGGGTGATCGTTGCGGTCCCGGCGCCACACCCGCAGGGCCTCGGCCGGCCGGCCGCCGGCCAGCGGCGCGGCGGTGATCGTCAGCAACCCGGTGAGCCTGGACGGCACCAGGTTGAGCAGGTCGTCGAGGCGGGCGGCGGGCGTGCCGAAGCGGGCATACCGCGGCGACCGGTGCCCGACCATGGCGTCGAGGGTGTTGGCGGCCCGGTAGCCGAGCAACCCCGGCAGCCCGAGCAGCCCACCCCAGAGCAGCGGCGCGACAACGGCGTCGGAGGTGTTCTCGGCGACCGACTCGACCGTGGCGCGGGCGAGCTCCGGCTCGTCGAGGGTCGACGGGTCTCGGCCGCAGAGATGGCTGAGGCGACCGCGTGCCGCCAGCAGATCGCCGCGTTCCAGGTGGGCGGCCATGACGGCCGACTCCCGGCGAAGCGTGCGGCCACCGAGCACGGTCCAGGTCGCGGCGGCGACCAGCACGGCCCGTGCGACGGGCTGCCGCCGGGTGAGAACGGAGGCGACGAGACCTGCGACCACGGGCACGCCCACCGCGACGGCGGTGAACGCGGCACCGGCCCGCCGGTGTGGCGCGTAGAGACGACGCTCCAGCGCACCGGCAGCCTGCCCGAACCCCGCGACGGGATGCAAACGCCGCGGGTCACCCAGCACCGCGTCCAACGCGAAACCGACCAGCAGCCCGACCGCGTCGGCCGTGGCGGCACCTCGGGGGCTCGATCGCGCGCTCAGCATCCGCCCAGCTCTTTCCATCCCGACCACCCTAGTGAGCTCCTTCGGCAGGCCCCGGCCCGCCCACCTCTCCCGCCAGACCGCACAGGTCCCGCTCCCGCCAGACCGCACAGGTCCCGCTCCCGCCAGATCGCACAGGTCCTGCTCCCGCCAGATCGCACAGGTCCTGCCAGACCGCACAAGTCCCGCAGATCGCACAGGTCCCGCAGATCGCACAGGTCCCGCAGATCGCACAGGTCCCGCAGATCGCACAGGTCCCGCAGATCGCACAGGGCCGTGGCGAGGCGTCCGGGCCGGCCGCCGTCCCGGCGACGGGGACGGCGACCGGCGGAGCCGCCCGCTCTGCTCGGGCGCAGTTCCGCTTTGTCGAGCGGTTTCGCCTTTCTCCCGGGAAGGTGCCCCGGAGCAGGACGGTTGGCTCGGGTTGGCGGGTGGGTGCCGACCACCGAACACCCACCCGCCATCCGGTCGTGCGCGGCGC